>JBNNED010000369.1:0-11089 GCA_050285825.1 Verrucomicrobiales bacterium
GGTCGGAAAAGCGGAACGGGCAGCCGCCATGGAGGCCCTAGAGCAAGTCGGAATTCACGAGTTGGCCGAGCGACAGATCAGCCAGCTTTCCGGCGGCCAGCAGCAGCGCGTCTTCCTCGCCCGCGCCCTCGTCCAGAAGGCGCAGGTGTACTTCATGGACGAGCCCTTCGCCGCAGTCGATGCCGCGACGGAGCAGGCCATTGTCAAAGTCCTCCACGGGCTGCGCGCGGAAGGAAAAACAAGCCTCGTCGTCCACCACGATCTCGCCACCGTGCCGCAGTATTTCGACTGGGTCGTGCTGCTGAACATGCGGGTGGTGGCCAGCGGGCCGACGGAGGAGGTCTTCACGGAAGAGAATTTGCAAAAAACCTACGGCGGTCGCCTCAATCTCCTCTCGGACGCTGCCGAACGATTACGGACGCATGCCCCTTGATTGGTCAGATGTGCTGGAAGTGCTCTTCCTGAAAAATTACAACACGCGGCTGGTCATTCTCGGCACGGCGCTGCTGGGCTTGTCGTCGGGTCTGGTGGGGACGCTCTTGTTGCTGCGCAAGCGTTCGCTCTTTGGCGATGCGCTGTCGCACGCGACGCTGCCGGGGATCGGGGTGGCTTTTGCGGTGGCGGTGAGCTTGGGTTGGGATGCGAAGAGTCTGCCGCTCCTGCTGACGGGGGCCGCTTTGTCCGGGCTGGCGGGGGTGGCGGTGTTGCTGGTGGTGCGGCGGACGACGCGGCTGCGGGATGATGTCGCGATGGGGTTGGTGCTGAGTGTGTTTTTCGGGGTGGGGACGGCGGTGCTGAGCATGGTGCAGACGCTGCCCGGGGCGAACGCGGCGGGGCTGGAGTCGTTTATTTACGGGAAAACGGCTTCGATGGTGGCGGCGGATGTGGGCTTGATCGCGGGGGTTTCGGGGGTCGCGGTGTTGGTGGTTCTGACCTTGCGCAAGGAGTTCACGCTCTTGTGTTTTGATGAGGGTTATGCGGCGGCGACGGGCTGGCCGGTGCTTTTTTTGGATGTCCTGGTGCTGGGACTCGTGACGGGGGTGACGGTGGTGGGCTTGCAGGCGGTGGGGCTGGTTTTGGTGATCGCCTTTTTGATCATTCCGGCGGCGGCGGCGCGGTTCTGGACGGAGAGTCTGCCCGTGATGATGGCGCTTTCGGCCCTGCTGGGGGCGCTGAGCGGCTGGCTGGGGGCGGGGGTGAGCGCGCTCTTTGCGAACTTGCCGGCGGGAGCCGTGATCGTGCTGAGCGCGGCCTTTTTCTTCGCTTTGAGCCTGGTCTTCGGTCGGCGGCGTGGTTTGTGGCCGCGGGTGCGGGCGGCGGCACGGCTGAAGCGGCGGGTGGGGCGACAGCACTTGTTGCGTGCGGCCTATGAGATTCTGGAGGGGCGGGGTCGGCCCGTGCGCAACGCGCCTTTCGGGAAGGCGGAACTGATGGCGCACCGCTCGTGGACGCCCCGGCGATTGGCGGCTTTGCTGCGACAGGCGCGGCGGGAGGATCATTTGGAACGGACGCCGGTGGCGGGGGAGCTGCGGCTGAGTGAGTCGGGCTTCGGGGAGGGGGCGCGCATCACGCGGAATCACCGGCTGTGGGAGCTTTATTTGATCCGGCACGCGGAGATCGCCCCGAGCCATGTGGACCGGGACGCGGATTTGGTCGAGCACGTCCTGGGCGCGGAGCTGGTGCACGCGCTGGAGGCGGAGTTGGAGACGCATCACACGGAGGTGGAAAGCCCACACGAGATTTCATGAATTTGATTTGGACGAGCACGGATACCTGGATCGCGGTGACGGGGGCGCTCTGCGCGGCGGCCTGCGCGCTGCCGGGGTGTTTTCTGGTGCTGCGCAAGATGAGTATGATGGGGGACGCGATCAGTCACGCGGTGCTGCCGGGGCTGGCGCTGGCTTTTTTATGGACGGGGAGTCGGGCGAGTGTGCCGATGTTTTTGGGGGCGGCGGTGACGGGGGTTTTGACCGCTTTTTTGACGCAGTGGATCAATCGGCTGGGGCGGGTGGATCGGGGAGCGGCGATGGGGATTGTTTTTACGACGCTCTTCGCGCTGGGTTTGATTTTGATCCGGCAGGCGGCGGATGAGGTGGATCTGGATCCGGGCTGTGTGCTCTACGGAGCGCTGGAGTTTGTGACGCTGGATCGGGTGGCGCTGGGCGGCTGGTGGGTGCCGCGGGCGGCGCTGGTGAACGGGGTGGTGTTTTTGGGGAATCTGGGGCTGATTTTGTTGTTTTTCAAGGAGATGCGACTGGGGGCCTTCGATGAGAGCCTGGCGCGGACGCTGGGCTTCCATCCGGGTTTTTTGCATTATTTGTTGATGACGATGGTGGCGGTGACGACGGTGGCGGCTTTCGAGTCGGTGGGCAGTATCATCGTGATCGCGATGCTGGTGGTGCCGCCCGCGACGGCGCTCCTGCTGACGCGACGGCTGGTCTGGGTGCTGGTGTTGAGCGTGGGGCTGGGCGCGGGCGCGGCTTTTCTCGGGCATCTGCTGGCATTGGTGATCCCACCGGCGCTGGGTTTCGCGGGGACGACATCGTCGGGGATGATGGCTTTCGCGACGGGTTTGCTGTTTTTTGTGGTGTGGTTGCTGGCCCCGCAGGAGGGGATGGTGGCGAAGTGGCGGGCTCGGTGAAAACAGCGGAGGGCTGGGACGGGGACGCCGACGCTCCTTGAGGTGGTGGCTCTGGATTGACCGCGAGGCGTCGGCGGGCTAGGGTGTGGGGGTGATGATGGCGATGTTGCGAGTTCTCGGTTTGGTGGCCTTGTTGGGCGGAGCGGCCCGGGGGGCGGAGTATGAGAAGGTGGCGGAGCTGCTGGAGCATTATTGTTATGATTGCCACGGGGATGGCTCGGCGAAGGGAGATTTCTCGATGGATGAGTTCGGGGATCTGGAAGGGCATTTGGCGGATCGGGAGCATTGGATGGCGGTGTGGCGCAATGTGCGGAGTCAGATCATGCCGCCATCGGATAAGGATCAGTTGACGGCGGCGGAGAAGGAAGAGCTGCTGGGCTTTATCGAGAGCCGGGTGTTCAAGCTGGATCCAGAGAATCCGGACCCGGGTCGGGTGACGATTCGGCGTTTGAATCGCTGGGAATACGAGAATGCGGTGTATGATTTGCTGGGGGTGGAGTTCGCGACGAGTGAGCATTTTCCGCCGGACGATAGCGGGTATGGTTTTGATAATATCGGGGATGTGCTGAGTATTTCGCCTTTGTTGATGGAGAAGTATGTCACGGCGGCGGAGGAGGTGGTGGCGCTGGCGCTGCCGGAGGGGGCGGCGGCGCAGACGCCCCGGGTGGAGGTGCCGGGGGGGGCGTTCAAGAGCGGGGAGGGGACGGCGGAGTGGATGCCGTTCAAACGGGAAGGCGCGGCGGCGGCGCGGGTGGAGCTGGAGGCGGCGGGGGAGTATGAGGTGACGGTGGAATATGCGGTGCGGGGGGCGCTGGAGGCGACGGCGCAGGAGGGTCGGCTGGTGGTGCGGGCGAATGGGGAGACGCTGGGCGAGGAAGTCCTCGGCTGGGATCAGCGGCGGGTGATCGAGCTCACGGGAAAGGCGAGTTTGCTGAAGGGGGAGAATGATTTGGCGCTTTCTCTGAGTCCGTTGAAGGATCCGGAGGGGGATGAGGAGGAGATGGCGCTCTCGGTGCGGCGGGTGGTCGTGCAGGGGCCGCTGGACGGGAGTCGGGTGGAGTATGCGAAGGGTTACCGGATGATCTTTGTCGATGGGCCGGCGCCGGAAGAGGAGGCGGAGAGGTTGAATTACGCCCGCAAAATCATGCGGAGTTTTGTGAGCCGGGCGTTTCGGCGACCGATCGAGCACCGGACGATCGAGCGGCTGGTCAATATCGTGCGGGAGATCGACGCGCTGCCGGGGAAGAGCTTTGAGGACGGCATCAAGGCGGCGATTACGACCTGTCTGTGTTCGCCGCGCTTTTTGTTCCGAGTGGAGATCCAGCCGGAACCGAACAATGCCGAGCGGGTGGTGCGCCTGGACGAGTATGCGCTGGCCTCGCGCTTGTCGTTTTTCCTCTGGGGCTCGGTGCCTGATGATGAGTTGCTGAGTCTGGCCTTTCAGAAGAAGTTGCGGGAGAATCTGCCGGCGCAGATTGAGCGGATGCTGGCGGATGAGAGATCGCAGCGGATGGTGGAGAACTTCGTGGGTCAATGGTTGCAGATCAGGGACTTGGAGACGGTGCCGGTGCAGGCCATGGAGATTCTGGGGCTGGACTCGAAGCGGGAGGCCTCGCTGGCCTTCGATGTGCGCTTGCGGGAGGACATGCGACGCGAGACGGAGTTGTTGTTCGATTTCATTTTGCGCAAGGAGCGGCCGGTGGAGGAGCTGCTCTCGGCGCGTTATGGTTTTTTGAACGAGCGGCTGGCCGCTTTTTATGGCATCCCGGGGGTGAAGGGGGAGGAGTTCCGTCCGGTGGATCTGACGGAGCACCCGCAGAGGGGCGGTTTGCTGACGCACGGGTCGTTTTTGATCGTGAGTTCGAACCCGACGCGCACCTCGCCGGTGAAACGGGGTTTGTTCGTGCTGGATAATCTGCTGGGGACACCGGCCCCGCCCGCTCCGCCCAATGTGCCGGAGCTGGAGGAGGCGGGAGAGGCCATCGCGGAGTCGCTGACGATGCGGGAGAAGATGGAGGTGCACCGGGAGAAGCCGGAGTGCGCGGGTTGCCATGCGCGCATGGATCCGATCGGGCTGGGGCTGGAGAATTTCGATGCGCTCGGTCGCTTCCGCCAGCGGGAGGGCGGGAAGAAGATCGATGCCTCGGGAGTGCTGTTGACGGGAGAGGAATTTACTTCGGTGGCCGGGCTGAAACGGGCCTTGGCGGAGAAGCGTAGGGAGGATTTTTATCGCTGTCTGAGTGAGAAATTACTGACCTATGCCATCGGGCGCGGGGTGGAGTATTATGATGCGGTGACGGTGGATCAGCTGGTGGAACGACTGGAGAAAAGCGGGGGCTCGCTGCGGGAGTTGATCGTGGGGATTATCGAGAGCGCGCCCTTCCAGAAGCGCCGCGGGGAGGGATAAAAGCCAAAAAAAGACAGATTTTGATAAATCTCCAAAGGTCACGTCGTTAGAGACTTGGGAGGCTTGTTTGAGGTTTTGATGGGGCAATTTGGCTTCAATGCTCAAGTGTTTTCTTGACATTGTGCATGCTTTGGAGATTTTTTGTAGACGATGACTGTCAGTAATTTAGAGCGGAGCGAGCAGCGGCGGGGGGTGGCCCTGATTCTTGTCTTGGTCGTTTTGGCGATGCTGACGGTGTTGTTGGTGGCATTTTTTTCCTTCGCGAAAGTGGAGAGTCAGGCGGCGCATCGCTATGCCGACACCGTGCGGGCGATGGCGGATGAGGAGGGGGTGATCAACTTGGTCATTGCGCAGTTGCGGGAGGCGACGGGGCCGGAGGATGAGGAGGTCTTGTGGGTTTCCCAGCCGGGAGCGATCCGGCATTTTGGCCCGGGGAGGAGCCTGGAGCGGGTTTATAAGCTCTATTCGGCTACGGAGTTGGTTTCGGGGACTTGGAATGGGGCGGCGGATGTGCCTCCGGCGACGTGGGCGGATGAGGATTTGATGTGGACGGATTTGAATGAACCGAGGCGCTTTGAGGAGGAGTCGGGTGAGCGGGTGGAGTATCCGATCCTTGATCCGCGTGCCGTGGCGGTTGGTTTTGCGCGGGCGCGCGAGCCGGGCGGGGGCGAGGGAGCGATGCCGGTGCGCTGGCTTTATGTGCTGCAGGATCAGACGATTGTGGCGCCGGTGGCTGGTCCGGGCGGGGTGAGCATCCCGGGGGCGAGTGCGGAGAATCCCGTGGTGAAGCGGCTGGCTTTTTGGACGGATGATGAGTCCTGTAAGATCAATATCAATACGGCGAGTGAACCGACGCCCTGGGACACGCCGCGATGCATTGGTTTTGAGGACATGGCTCACGGGACCTATCAGCCGGTGCAGCGCGAGTATCAGCGATATCCGGGGCATCCTTACACCACGGCGCTGAGTCCGGTGCTCTTCCCGGGCGGGGGGGACCCGAGCAAGGCGCAGAAGGAGGCGATTTACGGGCTGCTGCCGCGGGTGAAAGAGGGGGGGAGTGAGGGCGGGACGGTGCGCTTTAGTTCGCTCTCGCCACTGGTGGCGGATGAGGAGCGTTTGTTCGCGAGTGTCGATGAGTTGATTTTCCGGCCGGACCGGACGGAGGCGAGCAGCTCGTTGATTGATCCGGAGAAGTTGCGTCGGGCGCGTTTTTTTCTGACGGCGCAGAGTCGGGCTCCGGAGCTGAATGCCTTTGGCTTGCCACGTATTTCGATGTGGCCGGTGGCGGAGAAGGCGAGCGCGCGCAGTGTCTTTGATCGGGCCTCCTTGTTTTGTTCGACGCTGAACGCACGGAGCTTCGCTTGGCAGCGGAGTGATAATCCGTATCAGTCGGTGGCCGAACTCGGCTTGGCGGATAATCAGAAGTTGTTGAATTATCTGGGCGGGATGACGGCGCGGGATTTCCCGGGCTACGGGAGCTCGCTCGCGTCGGTGTGGGGGGATGATCACTGGCAGGTGGGGACGGAGGTCTTTGATTACATCCGCTCGACGAATTTGCGGGATGCGAGCAACTTGAGCAACCGTTATGCGGGGACGAACGGGCAGGTCAATCCCTTGAAATTCACGGCTCCGGACGGGACGAAGACGCAGGGTTTTGGTCGGGCTCACACCATTTCTGAGTATGGGCTGCATTTTAACTGCATGGGGGATGGGAATGATGCGGATTATAACGACGGGAACCCTGCTTTGGACATTCCGGCCGATTACAACGGGGAGTTGGCGACGAACGAGCGCTATGTGGAGGCGGCGTTCATCATGGAGCCTTTTTCGGCGATGCAGGGTTACACGCCGCTGGGGAAGGACAATGGGGCGGGCGAGGATGAGCAGATCAGCTTTGTGGTGAAGGGCTTGTCGTCTTTGCAAGTCGATGGCATCGGGCTTTTTACGAATGATTCGGCGAGTTACGATCCGCCGGGGAGTTTCGGCTCGGCTTGGCACGGGCGGGGTTGGGGCGGGGTGCAGAGCATCCGCACATTTATCCAAGGTCGGGGTGGGAATTATCCCTTCTTGGGTAAGGTGAAAGTCAAGTTGACGAATAAGATGGATGAGACCGCGACGATGGATTTCAGCGGGGGCACTTTGACGGTGGAGATTTATCTCGGTAATGGTTCGAACAAGTCGCTGAACCAGACGGTTCGCGTGAATTTCCCTTCCGCGACGATTCCGGTGCCGCATTTGGTCAAAACGGGGACGACGCGTTATGATAGCGGAGATGATGTCGCGGCGAGCGGGGTGACGCATTGGTGGCGCTTAGCGACGCGTTATGGTTACACGACGCGGGTGCCGCATGCGCCGAGTCTGGAGTATCTCGATGCGAGTCGGCGCTGGCCCAGCGAGCAGGGGTCTCCGGGCTTCAAGACGGGGGGGGTCTTTCGTCAGGAAGACGTGGTCCGCACGGTGACGACGGGGCACGGGGATCATCGGATTTTGGCCGGACAAGAGGAACCGCCGGTGGATTTGCTGCAGCCGAATTATTTTTATCACAGCCCGACGCATCATCTCGATCACACCTTTTCGGGTCCGCTGGGGCCACAGTTTGTCTTTGGTTTTGGGAACGAACCGGGGGTGCGTTATTACCGGAAGGGTGAGTCGGGTCCGATTTTTGATTTCAATGCGGAGGTGGGGATTCCGGCGGACGAGGTGCAGCTGACGCCGGCGGATTATCATTATTCGCGCCTGCCGGATGTGCGGGTCGGCTCCGGAGCCTTCAACCGCTGGGGGGATTTTGACAATGGGGTATCGATCGCCGCCGACGGAGCATACATCAACAAGCCGGACGAGGGAAATATCAACGGCAAGGCGGGATATAGTTATTATTCCACGACCTTCGGTGAGCCGCAGGAGAATTTGTTTTCGCCGAACCGCATGATTCCTTCGCCGGGGATGTTGGGATCTTTGCCGACGGGGGTGAAGCGCGGTCAGCCGTGGCAGACCTTGTTGTTCCGACCTCAGGCAGGCCATCCGGGAGAGCGGACAGGTGGGAACAAGACGCCGGATCACCTCTTGCTGGACTTTTTCTGGATGCCCGTGATCGAGCCCTACCCGATCAGCGAACCTTTTTCGACGGCGGGTAAGATCAATGTGAACTACCAGATCGTGCCTTTTACCTGGCTGAAGCGGGCGACGGGCATGCACGCAGCGCTCAAGGCCTTGGAACCCTCGGCGATCCCGAACAAGTATGCACGGGCCTACAAGCTGTGGGACCACTCGACCTCACCTTCAAATTGGATGCCGGACACGCAGAATAACGACACGGTGAGCCGGGACATGTGGCGGGAGATGCGCGACACGCCGGACCTTCTCCGCAAGCGCGTCGATATCGAGCAGACTTTGACGCAATTTGACGAACGTTTCGACAACGGAGAGCTCTTTTTGACAGCTTCCGAGATTTGCGAAATCCATCTCCCGCGCGAAGGCGAGAGCCTGGCGGCGTATGAGAACGGGAGTTTTTGGAAAGATCACGCCGTGACGGGTGATAACACGCGCGAGCGCCCCTACACCAACCTTTACGGTCGGCTCACGACGCGCTCGAACGTTTACCAAGTCCACTACCGGGTGCAGCTCGTGAAAAACTCCGGAAGTCAGCCGGGGACGCTCACGGAGGAGAATTTAGAGATCTTGTCGGAGAAGCGCGGGTCGGTGCACGTCGAGCGCTATTTGGATCCGAACGAGATCGACGAAGAGGCGGTCGGCCTGATGGATCCGGACCATCCGAGCTTGGAAGGGCAATACCGTTACCGCGTCACGGGTCGGCGGGAGTTCTGACGGGCGTTCTAAATGTCGGTTGAAACAGCGAGTGGCTTCGGGGCGTATGTCTTGGGCTGATGATGAGAAAATGTGCCGTTTTTGTGACTGTGCTGGCTTCGGCCGGGGCGGAGGATTTGCTGTTTGAAAAGTGGTCGGGGGACTTGAACGTGCCGGATCCGGTCGCCATTTCTCTCGATGACGAGGGGCGGGCCTATGTCACGCAGACGCAGCGGCGCAAGGCGAATGACCTCGATATCCGGCAGAATTCGGACTGGATTCCCGCGGATGTCGGATTCCGCTCGGTCGAGGACAAAAGGGCGCACTTCCGGAAATTTCTCGCCCCGGAGCGATCGGATCAAAACAAGAAGCGGGTCGCGGATTTGAATGGCGACGGGAGTCATGACTGGCGGGATTTGACGGTCTTGAGCGAGAAAATCCATGTGCTGAGCGACCGCGACGGAGACGGGACGGCGGATGAGATCAAGCTCTTCGCAGAGGGTTTTCAGTCGGAAGTGACAGGCATCGCGGCGGGAGTTTTGTGGCACGAGGGCGCGGTTTACAGCACGATCGCGCCGGACGTCTGGAAAATCGACGCGGAGAATCCGGAGAAACGGGAAGTCATCGCCCACGGCTTCGGCCTCCACATCGCCTACGCCGGTCACGACATGCACGGTCTCACGGTGGGGCCGGACGGGCGGATTTACTGGACGATCGGGGACAAGGGCGTCTCGGTGACTTCGCAGGAGGGGCGGGAATTTCACTATCCGAACCAGGGGGCGGTGCTGCGCTGCGAGCCGGACGGATCGCATTTCGAGGTTTACGCCCACGGACTGCGCAACGTGCAGGAAATCGCCTTCGATGACTACGGGAATTTGTTTGGTGTCGATAACGATGCGGACAAGCCGGGGGAGAAAGAGCGTTTCGTCCACATCGTGCGGCATTCCGATGCCGGCTGGCGTTGTAACTATCAGTATATCAAGGGCTTCAATCCGTGGACGGACGAAGGACTCTGGAAAACGCGCCACAGCGGACAGCCCGCACACATCATTCCGCCGCTGAAGCTCTACCTCGATGGCCCGGCGGGTTTTGTGTACAATCCCGGCACGGCGCTTTCGGAGAAATTCCAGGGCTGCTTTATTCTGAGCCAGTTCCCGAGCGGCCAGCAGAACGCCTTTCGCGTCGCGGACGAGGGAGCAAGCTTCCGCATGGTCGATGAGCGGGTCGTCGGCAAGGGGAAGAAGTTGATCGGGATGAATTTCGGACCCGACGGTGCCCTGTATGGAGTCGATTGGGACGGCGGCTACCCGCTCAACCAAAAAGGCGCGGTCTGGCGCATCGACACCCCGGCGGAGTCGCGTCACCCTCTGCGGGAGGAGACGGCGGCGCTCCTGCGGGCTGATTTGCTGAAAAAAGAGGCCGGGGAACTGGCCGGGTTACTCGCCCACGCAGACCAGCGGGTGCGACTGAAAGCGCAGTTTGCCTTGGTGAAACAGAACCAGGCGGACCTGCTTCGGGAGCTCGCGCTCAACCAGGAAAAAGCCCGGCTGGCGCGGATTCACGCGCTCTGGGGCTACGGGCAATTGACACGGGACAGGGAGACGACGCATGCCGAGCTCGCCGCGCTGGCGCGGGATGAAGATGCGAAGCTCCGGGCTGCCTTCGCGCGTTTGCTGGGCGAACATCGAGGCGGCGGAGCCGACGCGTCGCCCCTTTTGCCGCTCTTGGGCGATGAAGATGCCAAGGTGCGCTTCGAGGCCGCGCTGGCTCTGGGTGAACCCGGGGTGATCCGACCTGTCGCGGCGGCCCGGGCGGTGCAGATTTTCATCATTTCCAATGGCGGTGAAGACCTCTACCTGCGGCACGCCGGCGTGCGGGCGCTCGGGGCGCTCTTGAGCGAGGAAGAGCTGGCCGGGCTTGCCACGCACCCCGAACGCGAGTTGCGCCTCTCGGCCATTTTGGCCTTGCGGGAGAAGGGAAGTGCGGAGCTGACGCGATTTCTGGCTGATGCCGATGCGGACCTGGCGACGGAGGCGGCGCGCGCCATTCATGATGATTTTTCCGTCCCGGCGGCCCTGCCCGCTCTCGCGGAGAGTCTCTTGACGACAAAGGTCGGCGGCGAGTCCTTCCTGCGGCGGGCGATCAATGCCAATTTCCGTCTCGGCCAAGCCGAAAACGCGCGTCAACTCGCCCGCTACGCCGCTCGGGAGAGCGCGCCGGAAGCGATGCGCTTGATG
>JBNNED010000370.1:0-2702 GCA_050285825.1 Verrucomicrobiales bacterium
CCTTTCCCCATGATGGTGCGGGATTTTCATCGGGTCATCGGCCTGGAAGCGCGCGCGCAGATTTTGGAGAAAGAAGGCCGCTTGCCGGATCTTCTCGTGGCCTGCGTCGGCGGCGGCTCGAACGCGGTCGGGCTCTTCCATCCCTTCGTGGGCGATGAAGACGTCCAAATGATCGGGGTGGAAGCCGGGGGGCTCGGAATTTTACCGGAAAAACACGCCGCCCGCTTTCAGGGGGGGCGCATGGGCATCCTGCAGGGTACGAAAACCTGGCTGCTGGCGAACGATGATGGGCAAATCGAGCTGACCCACTCCGTGAGTGCCGGTCTCGATTACGCCGCGATCGGTCCCGAGCACGCTTTCCTCAAGGACATTGGCCGGGCCGAATACACCTATGCCACCGATGAAGAAGCACTGGCGGCTTTCCGGGAACTCGCGGAGTGTGAAGGGATTTTGCCCGCCTTGGAAAGCTCCCACGCCATGGCGCAGGTGGCGAAAGTGGCCGGCTCCATGCCTCGCGACGCCATCATCATCGCCAACCTCTCCGGTCGGGGCGACAAAGACGTCGAGCAAGCGGCGAAGTATCTTCTGGGGGATTGAAGCTCAAGGAACCTAGGCGTCCCGCTTGCGGGTGAGAGTCAAGGAGCGTAGGCGTCCCGCCTGCGTTTCACTGGCGTGGGCTGGGTGCCTGGGGGCAAAACTGAGTGTCGTCACGGAGGCGCAGCTTCTTTTGAGTGTGCTGAGAATCAGCGCTTTCTGGCAGGGGTGAGGTTTTTAGGCTGATGAAGAGCGGCGATGGCTCGCCGCAGTCAAAGGCTCTCGGCTGCGAGTCGGGTGCGGATTGAAATCCGCGTTCCAATGAGTCTGCAAGTCAAGGAACGTAAGCGTCCCGCCTGCGTGCGAAGAGGGAGGGGTTTGAGGTAAGCGGTTGGAAACCGCTTCTACGGCGTAAGCGTCCCGCCTGCGGGCGAAAGGCTCAGCACTGCCAAGCTGGAACTTGGCCTTCCGCCATCCGACTTCCCGCTTGCCAGCTCGGGTGGGGGGTGTAGGATGCGGGTGCTTTCCGAGTTTATGATCCGCGTTTCCCGCTTCACCTCCGCTTGTTGTTTTTTGCTGGTTTTTGTTTTTGCTGCTTGCAGTCCCACGATGCCGAGCGCGGCCGCGCCTCCTTCTTTTAACGGGAATCCGGGCAGCCCGGCGACCCAGCCTTGGCCGGTGACGCCGGTGCAGCCCGCGGCGCAACCCGATTTCAATCAAGCGCCCTCCGTTTACGCCCGCAGTGTCCTGGTCATGGACGCGGTGACGGGTCGGGTGCTCTTCCAGAAAAACGCGGATGAGCAGCGGCAGGTGGCGAGCACGCAGAAGCTCATGACGGCGCTGGCGGTGATGTGCGCCGGGCCATTGAGCGATCCGGTGACGGTGGCGCATTCCGACACGACGGTGGAGCCGACGAAAATTTATGTGCAGACGGGGGAGACCTACGAGCGGGGGTATTTGCTCAAGGCTTTGCTCGTGAAGAGCGGCAACGACATCGCGCTCTCGCTGGCCCGGGACGTGGCGGGGAGCAAGGAGGCTTTTTCCGATCTCATGAACCGCACGGCCTTCTCGCTAGGGATGCGGCATTCCCGCTTTCAAAACCCGCACGGGCTGACCGAGCCCAATCAGTTCTCGACGGCCCGCGACATGGCCATTTTGGCGCGCGAAGTCCTGAAATACCCCTATCTGCGCCAGTGCATGCAGAGCCAATCGATGCTTTTCACCTTCCCCGACGGTCGCACGAAAACGCTCACGAATACGAACAAGGTGCTCAAGCGCCTTTCTTACTGCACCGGCATGAAAACGGGAACGACGAATGCCGCCGGCCGCTGCCTCATTTCCTCGGGGACTTTGAACGGACGCACCGTCATTTCGGTCGTCCTCGGGAGTAATTCCGCCAATGTCTGGGACGATTCCGAAAAACTGCTGCGCTGGGCGCTGGAGTGAGCGGCGCGCCCTTTTTTTGATCTGATCCGAGCTTTTTAACCTTTTTTGACCCGACCACCCCGACCCCTGCCATGACTGCCGACGATTTGAAAAACGCCATCCGCGACGTGCCCGATTTCCCGAAGCCGGGCATCGTGTTCAAGGACATCACGCCCGTGCTTGGCGACCCCGAGCTCTTCCAGGCTTCCATCCGTCTTCTCGCCGAGACCGCCGGAGAGACGAAGATCGACAAGGTGGTGGGGATTGACGCCCGGGGCTTCATTTTCGCCGCCGGCGTGGCGCAGTTCCTCGGCGCGGGCTTCGTGCCGGTGCGGAAAAAAGGGAAGCTGCCGTGGACGACTCACGAAATGGCTTACTCGCTGGAATATGGTGAAGATTGCGTGGAAATTCATGCCGACGCGATCAAGCCGGGCGAGAGAGTCCTGCTCATCGATGACCTCCTCGCGACGGGTGGCACGGCGAGCGCGGCCCTGAAATTGCTGAAAGCTCTCGATGCCGATCTCGTCTCCGCTTCCTTCCTCATCGAGCTCTCCTTCATCGGCGGGCGGGAGAAATTACAGTGCCCGCTCGTGCAGTCGCTCATCAGCTACTGAGGCCGCTCATGAATCCCGTTCATCAATCCGGCACGCGCCATTTCTCGTAAAAATACCTTTTCGGAGCCCTTTTCCCTAGACCTCGGCGAGACTTTGGGAGAGATCTTTTTCCGTCAGCCCGACCCATTT
>JBNNED010000371.1:0-10451 GCA_050285825.1 Verrucomicrobiales bacterium
GGCGTGGAGGACATCCACTTCCACCCCGCGGAGCCGCGCCAGGTGCGGGTCAATGTGAAGTATGTGTTTTAAACCGTAAAAGCCATGAATCCCCCCGGTTTTCTGGCCAAGGAAGCGAAGAAGCAGCGCCAGGTGGCGGAGTTGCCAAGCCGGAGCTTGGCTTTCCGGGTGATTTCCGGAGTGACGCTGGCGGGGGCGGGGTGTAGGGTGGGGCATGGCCGATTGGTTGCATGAGGTGTTGGCGGGGCGTTTTCCGACGATTGCGTCGGCGGTGTCGGAGATCGCGGTCTTGAAGGCGCAGTTGGATTTGCCGAAGGGGGTGGTGCATGTGATTTCGGATGTGCACGGGGAGGAGAAGAAGCTGCGGCATGTCATTAACAACGCTTCGGGGCGCTTGCGGCCGCTGGTGGAGGAGCTGTTCGGGGAAGAGTTGGGCGGAAAGGCTTTTCGGGAGTTTGTCCATGTTCTGTATTATCCCACGGAGATGCTGCAGGCGAAGGCGGAGGTGCTGGTGGAGGCGGAGGCGCGGTATGAGTGGGTGCTGGGGACGCTGGAACGGCAGTTCGAGCTGGTGCGGCACTTGGTGCGGGGGCGGCGGCGGGAGGCGGTGTGGGACTTGGTGCCGGCGGAGTTCGCGGAGTTGTTCGAGGTGTTGCTGAACTTCCCGGCGGGGGGGCACGCGCGGGGGATGTTGACGGGGCAGGTGCGGGAGTTGAGCGCACGGGGGCAGGGGCTGGCGGCGGTGCATGAGGCCTCGCGCCTGATCCGGGGGCTGACGGTGGAGGAGTTGATCGTGGCGGGGGATTTGGGCGACCGCGGGCCACGGCTGGACCGGGTGGTGGAGTATTTGATGCATTTGCCGAATGCGACGGTGCTGTGGGGGAATCATGATGTGAGTTGGATGGGGGCTTGTCTGGGGCAGGAGGCCTTGATCGCGCTGGTGATGCGGATTTCGCTGCGTTACCGTCGGCTGTATCAGCTGGAGGAGGGCTATGGGATTTTGACGAAGGCCCTGGAGCATCTGGCGGTGTCGGTATACGGGAATGATCCGGCGGAACGTTTTGTGTCGAAGCGCGAGGGCGAGCGGGACGCTTTGTTGATTGCGCGGATGCAGAAGGCGGCGGCGGTGCTGGAGTTCAAGTTACAAGGGCAGGTCATCGAGCGGCATCCGGAGTGGGGGATGGAGGGGCGGGATTTGTTGCGGGCCATTGATTTCGAGCGGGGGACGGTGCGGATCGAGGGAGAGGAGTATGAGTTGTGCGACCGCTTTTTGCCGACGGTCGACCCGGAGCATCCGAACCGGCTGAGTGTGGAGGAGGCGCATTGTATGGAGCGCCTGAAGGAGTCGTTCATGAGCTCGCCGCGCCTCTGGCACCACATGAAGTGGCTGGCGGATCAGGGTCGGATGGCCGTGGTGCGGGATCGGGCGGCCATTTTCCACGCCTGTCTGGCGGTCGATGCGGAGGGGGAGTTTCTGCCTTTGGAGATCGATGGTGAGGCGAGGCGCGGGCCGGAGCAGTTCGAGGCCGTGAACCGGGTGGTGAAACGGGCTTTCCGCGCGGGACGCGGGGCGGAGGAGGGGGATAAGGATTTCTTTTATTACCTGTGGGCGGGGCCCTGCTCACCGCTCTTCGGGAAGGATCGCATGGCGACCTTTGAGACCTATTTTGTGAAGGACAAGGCGACGCATCGGGAGGTGAAAAACCCGTGGTTCCGCTGGATTCACGACCACGATTTTTGCGAAAAAGTGTGTCGGGCGATGGGGATCGCGGAGGGGGGCTTGGTCGTGAACGGGCATGTGCCGGTGAAGGTCGAGGAGGGCGAGAGTCCGGTGAAGGGGGGCGGGAATGCCATCACGATTGATGGAGCTTTTTCCGAGGCCTACGGCGACCGCGGTTACACTCTCATTCTCGCTCCGGAGGGCGAGGTGCTGGCCGAGCATCACGCCTTTCACGATCCGGTGGAGTCGGTGCGGGCGGGTCGGGATTTGGTGCCGACGACCCAGGTGGTGCGGAAGTATGATCGACCGCGGCGGGTCGCGGATACGGAGCACGGGGAGCGTCTGCGGGCGCAGATCCGCGCGCTGGAGGGGCTGGTGGAGGCCTATGAGAACGGAGAACTCGTCGAAGGCGGGCGGGGCTGAGGTTGGTCGGAATTGATTTGCGTGAGCGAGGATGGTTTAGGCTTGAGATAAAAAGTTTGCCGGCTAGAGTGAGACGATGCGTATGAAGGTGTTGTTTCGCTTGCTCTCGGGGATGATGATTTTGGCGGGAGGACTGGTATTGAGTTCCTGTTCTTCGCCGGGTGGCGGGCCGGCTTTTGCGGGTGAGTCGGCGCGAGCGACGAGTCCGCCGGGGGTGGCGTCGGCTCCGGTGGAGCGACCGGGACTGGGCACGAGCTGGGGAGAGTCCCTGGACTCGGAAATCGTTTACCAGAAATTCCGCCGTTCGACCTCCCAGCCGCTGGCCGTTTCCACGATTTATTACAATGACGAGGAGGGAGTGCGTTTGCAGTCCGGCGGGTCGGTTTTTCGCGCTCGCGGCCCGCTGCGGGATGAGAGTGGGAGATTGCGCTGGGGGGTGAAAACGGGCTGGGGCTTTGCCAAGACGGTTTTTGCGGATGAGAAATCCTATGTCATCGGACGGAAAGGGGAGACCTACCGCATTTATCTCGAGAACACGAGCCGCGTGCCGGTCGAGGTGGTGGTGAGCGTGGACGGGCTGGATGTGATGGACGGCAAGCGGGCTTCGGTGCGGAAACGTGGTTATCTCATCGCGCCTGGGAAGAGCCTGGAAATCAAGGGCTTTCGCAAGAGTCACTCGCAGGTCGCGGCCTTCACCTTCGGGAGCGTCGCGGATTCGTACAGTCAGCGAAAACACGGCACTTCGCGGGATGTGGGGGTGATCGGTTTGGCCGTTTATGAAGATGCGGAGGTGCGGAGCGACATCCGCCGCCGGGAGGGGGCCAGTCCCTTCGCGGAAGCGCCGTGAGCGTCGGGATTTCTCATTTTTATCTTTACCTCGTTTTACTTGCTGTTCATGTTGGCAAGTATGGCTCGATTCCGTTTTCTCCCCCTCACCCTCCTCCTGCTGACGAACTCTCTCCGCGCGGATGAGGCGCCTCCAGGCGAGCTCAAGGGAGCCGCCGGACTGGCTGAGATTGCCGCCAGGATCCAACAAAAACTCGAGGCTCCGGCTGGCGAGGACGGGGCCGACGACTCAGCCATGACCCTGCTGACGACTCGCTGGGAAGGCCTTGCCAAACGCCGCGCCGCCGATCCCCGTGCGGAAATCACCGTCCCGGAATGGCTCCAGCTCTTCGATCTCTACGAACGCGCCATCGACACGGGGCAATTCCGGGATTTTCAGCGCCTTTCCTCTCTCGGCGAGGAGCAGCAGACCAGCCTTTTCACCTTTCTCCCAGCTCCCGGGCAATGGCCGGCTCTCAGCACCGCCCTGCGCGAAAAAAAAGTCGTCGATGCGGAAAATGACCCGATCACGCAGGCGCTGAGGCTGGTGCTGGCCGACTATCTCGTCGCCGATCTGCCCGCTCTGCGAAAAAATTGGCAGCAGCTGCAGACGCTTCTGGAGGCGTCTGCGGAGGAGGCAGAAAACCCCCACGCCGCTGGTCTGGCCTCCTGGCAACGGCAATTGAGCGACGGGATTCCCACTTGGCTCGCCCCGGAGGCTTCCCCCTTCGAGGCTCTCAAGAAACGGATCGAAAGTCTGAGCGAAGACGACTATCATCAGATTGAAATTCCCTCCGTTTCCGAGCACTTCACCGCTGCGCAGGCTCGCAAAATCTGGACGCTGCTCCTGCCACAGCTTCACCGTCGCGTCCACCTCCGGCTTCCCGGCGACGAAGCCTCTCTTGCGATTCCCATCGAACTCATTCTGGCGAATCCCGAACTCCCGGCGGCTCCCTATTGGGGACTCGTTTCCGGGCCGAAAGCCCATTTGATCTACGATATTTACCAAAAAAGGTTCCCCGCCGCCCTCGCCGAAAGCGAGCGACGTGAGCATTATCAATGGCGAGTCGCGCTGGAGCAACAGCTTGTGAGCCGATACCTCGCCGACCCGAAGCCGGAAGTTCTCGCGCAAGATCTCGCCAAACTCCCCGCGGACTCCCACGTCAGCTTTTACCGTCGGCTCCGCGCCGAGCTCCGCAAGGCTGAGCGCCAGGCCGAATTTTTCGAGCTCCTCAAAGACCAACTTGCGGCAGATCCCTCCCTCAAGCTCTGGCCCCAGCTGATTGAAAGCGGAATCGATCTCAAACGCAGCGAAGAAGTCCTTGCTCTCGCACGCCAGGGTCTCGCCAAGGCCGCTCAAAACCCCGAAAGCCAGCCTTTTCCCGCTCTGCGCATTCTGGCTGACGCCGCCCTGAGCGCGGATCAGATTGATGAGGGGCTCGCTCACCTCCGCCAAAGCATGGCCCTCTCCAAGGCTCATCTGGCTGAGGACAAAGAAGCCCGTGAAGCTCACAACGCCGCCGCCCAGAATCTCCACCGCCTCGGTCTGGCTCTGGAGCGCCCGGAACTCCGCCGTGAAGCTCTCGACGCCCTTCGGGCCAACGCCCGCGCGGTGGCGGAGGATACCGGAAACTCCGTTTACGCAAGCTTATATGAAGAACGTCGTCTGGCGGACATCCTCATCAAAGAGGCTCCTCCGGCGGAGACGGAAGCTTTCATCTTCAAGCAACTTGAGAAGCTCAGCGCGGCCCAACTCCGCGAAATGGAAGAGAGTCACTACCCCGGCAATCTCTTGTCGAGATCCTCTGGCCTCCGCCAATGGCAGGAAGTTCTCGTGTCGTTCTACGAACACGAAAAACGTCCGGAAGACCTCGTCGCGAGCTTTGCGCAAGGCCCGTTCTGGGGTTCTGCGGATCTCTCGACCCTCATCCCGGAAGTTCCCAAAGCCGCCCTCGCCCTCGCCCGGGCTCTCCACCAAAACGGCGAAAGCGCCCAAGCCCGGGAAATTCTCACCCACATCCTCCGCAGTGGAGAACTCACGGGTCACGATCCGGCTTACGCCCTGTTGCTGGACCTGCGCGAAGATGACGAAAAGACGCTCGCCTTTCTCGATGAACTCTACGCCGCCGACGCCTTTGAGGAACGACCGCTCATCTGGAAAGCCCGTCTCCTTCTCACGCTCAACCAGGCCGGGCAGGCGCGGGAGGTCATCGAAAAAGCCATCAGCATCGACCCTTCGGACGGCGAGCAGGGAAAAGGCGACCGCATGAGGGCTTACACCGTCCTCGCCGACATCAACGAGGCGCAGGGCAAAGCCGAGGACGCGGAGTTTTTCCGCGAGGTCATTCGCGCCATTCGCTTGTCCGAGCAAGCCGATACCATTTACGCGGCCGGCCTCAAGTCGCGGGGTGTCGCTCTTTATGAGAAAGCCCTGACCCACTTTGCCGACGCCTATTGTATTCAGTCGCGCCTCGCCCTCCTCCTCAACGGTCTCGGCCGTCACGAAGAAGCCGCCCGGCACTACCGGCGCGCCTTCGAGCTCATGCCCGACTCCTTCGGGCGCATGGAGAGCCATTGTTTCGGTTGCGAAGGAGCTTTTAGCGGCTCGACGGCTCAAAGCATCGCCGAAGAAGTCTTTACCGAACTCGCCGAGAAGACTCCGGGCAATCCCCGCGTCCACTACCTCTTCGGCTACCTTCGCGAAGCGCAGAAAAATCCCGCGCTCGCTCTCGAAAGCTACCTGAAAGCCGTCGAGCTTGATCCCGATTACATCAACGCCTGGAAAAAAATCGCCTCCCTCGCCTCTTCCGGCACGGACTTTGAACTGAGGGATCGCGCGCTTCTCGCCCAAGTGCGTCTCGATCCCTACGCCCGCCGTGGATCGCCGAACCTCAACGAGTTTTTCAACCTTCCGGCTCTCGCCCAGACCTTGCTGGCCTTGCCCGAGCCTCCCGTCCTCGACGCGAAGCTCTACCCTCTTCCCGCGAGTCAGCAGCTCATTGACACGGAAATCGCCTCCTTCACCAAACGGCTCGAAGAGCAGGAAAATGGCATGCAATTCAGCGATGTGCAGATCAGACAAATCGTCGAGCGTTCCCTGCGCTCGCGGACGGGCAAGACGAGTGGCAATCCCGCCGCAAGACTGCGGGAAGCTCTCGTGGAAAACAGCTTCCTCAGCCACTGGCTCAAAACCAGCGTCATGAACCGGCAGGCCGAGATCATGCGGGGAATGCCGGCTTTCTAAGCGGGCTTATTCGGCTTGGAGGAACGATTTCAGATCCTGGCGCATTTTTTTGAGGTCGGGCTCGTTGAGGTAGAACATGTGGCCGGCCTCGTACCAGGTGGAAGTGATTTGGCGGCGGGCGGCGGGGGGGAGATCGAGGAGGTGGTCGAGGCTGTGGTGGATGCCGGAGGGCGGGGTGGCGAGGTCGGTGTAGCCGCCCATGACGAGGATGCGCAGTCGGGGGTTGTCGCGCAGAGCTTCGGCGAGTTCGTCGGAGAGGTTGGTGATTTCGTTGCCGCGCCCCCAGTTCCAGGGGTGGACCTCGCCGGTGAGGATTTCGTAGGTTTTATGATCCTGCCAGCCGAGTTCGCGGGTGAGGTAATCGAGCATGGCGGTGGAAAAGGCACCGTGGACGACGGCGTAGGAGGGGTCGTGATCGGGGTAATCGGAGCGGGGGGAGTGGTTGGGCCAGGCGGCGCGGGCGTCGAAGCGACCGAGGACTTTTTTTTCGGCGCGGAGGAGCTCGGTGCGGAAGCGGGAGGGGGAGAGGCGCAGCTTGTTGTCGGCCCAGAGCTGGGCGGGAAGTCCGGTGAGGGCGGCCAGTTTGCTGGCGGCCTGCTGGCGTTCTTCGGCGCTGAGGCGGCTGCCTTTGAGGAGGAGGGAGGCGTAGGGCCCGAAGGCGTAGGCCTCGGCTTCGCGGTAAAGCTGGTCGCGGTCGCCTTTGATTTTTCCGTGGTGGTGGGCGGTGGCGGTGAAGACGGGAAGGAAGACGGAGTGGGGGAGGTCGTCGCCGCTCCCGGCGCGCAGGGTGCGGAAATCGAGGAGGGAGGAGAGGAGGACAACGCCGTTGAGGTTCATGCCGTAGCGTTCCTGGAGGTGGGAGGCGAGACCGGCGGCGCGGATGCCACCATAGCTCTCGCCGAGGAGGAATTTCGGGGATGCCCAACGCTCGTTCTCGCTCGTCCAGCGGCGGATGAAGTCGGCAATGGAGCTGATGTCTTCCCGGACGCCGTGGAAGTCGGATTTTTTGCCGTCTTTCTCCGGTCGGGAGTAGCCGGTGGAGACGGGGTCGATGAAGACGAGGTCGGCGAGGTCGAGGATGGACTGGGGGTTTTCGACGACCTGATGGGGCGGGGCGAGGGGCTGGGTGCCGTCTGCGCTGGTGGGGACGATGCGCGGACCGAGGGCGCCGAGGTGGAGCCAGACCGAGGAGGATCCGGGGCCGCCGTTGAAGGCGAAAATGACCGGGCGCTCGTGGCTTTTCTGCCCATCGGGGAGGTCCTTGCGGATGTAGCTGGTGTGGAAGATGGAGGCGCGCGGGCTGCCGTCGTCTTTCTTCAGGATGAGGGTGGCGGCGGTGACTTCGTAGCTGATTTTCTGGCCGTCGATGGTGACGCTCGCTTCCTTGCTGACCTTGGCGGGGAGGGGCGGCGGGTTCTGGGGATCCTTGGCGGGCGGATTTTTTTCGGCAGCGGGGAGGAGGCTCAGGCTGAGGAGAGCGGCGAGAAGGAAGGTGCGCATGGGGGAGAAGGTAGGAGCGGGGCGGATTTTGGCAATGGGAATTCGCAAAGGGGCGGAATGTGGCACGGACGTCTCGCCCGTGTCCTCTCCTTCAAGGAGCGTAGGCGTCCCGCCTGCGTTTTTTTTGGACGAAGCAGGGAAGAAAAGCAGCCGTAGTCAAAAGTGCAGGACGCAGAGGCGGAGCCTCTTTTGAGTGCGCTGAGGATCAGCGCTTTCTGGCAGGAGTGAGTTTTCAGGTTGATGAATACCCAGGGGGCACGCTGCAGTCAAAAGCCTTAGCATGGCTTTATTGCGGATTGAAATCCGCGTTCCAATGGGGCGCGGAATGTGGCACGGACGTCTCGTCCGTGTTCGGGTGTCTGAAGACGCATGCGTGGAAGTTGTCGCTGGCGGGACGCCTACGTTCCTTGAGAACCTTCCGCAGGGGAAGCTGGGATGAAAACGACAGCGGGGAGCGAGGCAATGACGCCCGGAGCCACGAGAGAGCTGCCTTTCGGGGTGGCGGCCTGCCTGGAATTGTGATTAAAATGGCGTGGGGGCGAGGATTGTCCGTACTCACTCCCCCACGCCTACCAAGCAACACGGCTAAGCAAAACAAGCAGATATGATGCCAAAAGTATTAGGATTTGATTCGTCCACCCAAAGCCTCAGCGCGATGGTGTTGGAAGTGGCGACCGGCGAGGTAGTGGCCGAAGAGAGCGTGAACTTTGGTCGCGACCTCCCGGCTTACGCTTCGCCTTCGGGTTTTTTGCCGGGCGGGGAGGATGGGGAAGTGCATGCCGACCCTCTGATGTGGCTGGAGGCCCTGGACTTGCTGTTGGGACGGATGAAGTCGGCGGGGGTGGATTTTTCCGAAGTGAGAGCCCTGTCAGGCTCGGGTCAACAGCACGGCAGTGTCTATCTGAAGGGCGATTTCGCCGAGAAGTTGGGCCAAATGGAGTTAGCCGAGCCCTTGGCGAAGCAGCTGGCACCGTATCTGACGCGGAAGACCTCGCCCATTTGGATGGACGGCTCGACGAGCGTGCAGTGTCGGGAGATCTCGGAGGCGGTGGGTGGCAATGCCGAGGTTTGCCGCCGGACGGGCTCCGAGATGATCGAGCGCTTCACGGGAAGTCAGATTCGGCGTTTTTGGCAAGTTGACGAGGCGGCTTACGCGGCGACGGGGCGGATTCACCTGGTGAGTTCTTTTCTGGCTTCGGTGCTGGCGGGTCGCGATGCCGGGATCGATTATGGCGACGGTGCGGGGATGAATTTGATGAATCTGGAGGCGGGCGCGTGGGACGAGCGCATGGTGGCGGCGACGGCACCGGATTTGGCGGAGAAATTGCCGGATTTGCTGGCTTCCGACACCGTGATTGGGCGGGTTTCGCCGTATTTTGTGGCGAAGTATGGCTTCGCGCCGGAGTGCGAGGTCGTGGCGTGGACGGGCGATAATCCGGCCAGCCTCGTGGGCATGGGGGCGACCGAGCCGGGGCGGGTCGTCATCAGCCTGGGGACGAGCGATACGATGTTCGCGGCCATGCCGGAGCCGGTGACGGACCCGAAAGGTTATGGCCACGTCTTTGGGAATCCGGCGGGGGGCTTCATGAGCCTGATTTGTTTTAAAAACGGCTCGCTGGCGCGCGAGGCGGTGAAGGAGCGGCTCGGGCTGGACTGGGCGGACTTTGATCGGGAGGGACTCGCGCGGACGAAGCCGGGCAATGGCGGCAAGCTCATGCTGCCCTACGTCGAATCGGAAATCACACCCCGCGTGGCGAGCGAGGGCCCGCGTTACCAACCGGCGCAGGCGGAGTGGTCGGCGGCGGAAGAAGTGCGCGGCGTTCTCGAAGGCCAATTTCTCAACATGCGACTCCATTCCGAGTGGCTGGGCGTCGCCCCGGAGGTCATTTTGTTGACGGGCGGAGCCTCGCGCAACGACGGCATCGCACAGGTCGTGGCGGACGTTTTCGGCGTGCCGGTGGCGCGACTCGACGTGGCGGGCTCGGCGGGACTCGGAGCGGCGCAACGGGCGGCGCAGGCGGTGGGGCTGGCCTCCTTCGCAGAACTCGCCGGGCGTTGTTCTCAGCCCACAGCGGGAAGCGAGTTGAGTCCGAGCGCCGGGGTCGGGGACGTCATGGACGCGCGCTTGCAGGACTTCCGCGAGTTCCTCGCCAACGAGTACGATTTCGCTTAACTGCCGGCGAGGCGGGGGCTGATTTTTGGCCGATTTTTTTTTCTTGAATCGAAGGTGGGTCTTTTGTATAGCAATGGACGCTGGAAATTTCCTTTGCGTCAGGTGCTGTGACGGGTGTCGGCGGGTTTCTCGGTGTTTCTATGTAAAATCCCCAAGGTCTCAATCTGATGAAGACCTCTCCTTTCTTCTCTCAGCGTGGCTGCTCAGGACTTGTGTCTTTGTGCTCGGTGGCGCTTGTTTCCATTCCGCTCTCCGCCCAGTCTTTTGTCCTGAGCACGGCGGTGGAGCAGTTTGAAAACACCGTTTCGGTGAACTCGGACAGCGACACGACCTCGACCAATCCGAGTTCATTTTCCGGGGTGGATCAAGCCACCGCCTACTCGTCGCAAGACGGAATTCTGAATGTGAACGCCCGCACGGGGCAGATCAATGTCGCGACTTTTGCCGCCTTTTCCGCTCCGCCGTCATTTCCGGCACCTGCGGGGTCGATGACTGCGGAGGCCCGCTCTGTTTGGGAAGATACGGTGACGAATAACACCGGGCAAAGTATCCGGTATCGCTACGTT
>JBNNED010000372.1:0-6384 GCA_050285825.1 Verrucomicrobiales bacterium
GCTCTACCAACTGAGCTATTGAGCCACGTTGCGCTGGGCGCGGGCGAGGTTTAGTCCGGTGCGCGAGTTTTGGCAACATCAAAATCGTTCTTTTTTCGTAAAAATTCAATTTCAAGCTCAGATCGGGACTTGCGCGGGAGAGATTGGCGGGCATCTTGGCTCCGCTGGTTGTCATGAGTGCGTCGATTTACGGAATTCTCGAGTTACTGGCCGTGATTTCCTGCGGCTTTTACGGTATTTTGTTGGCGGTGCGACATGAGATGGACGTCGTCGGCGTGATCGCGGTCTCCCTCATCGTCTCCTTCGGCGGGGGCACTTTGCGGGACCTCGTGCTGGACCGCCACCCCTTGTTCTGGGTGGAAAAAGAGTATTACACCGTCCTCGTCTTCGCCATGGCCATCGGCGGCTCGCTGCTCTGCCGCCATGTCGGCAAGCTCGAGAAGTGGCTGCGGGTTCCCGATGCCCTGGGCATGGGCCTTTATAGTATCCTGGGCACCCAATTGGCTCTCGACGCGGGCACCGGCCTCTTCATCGCCTCGGTCATCGGGGTGATGACGGGCCTCTTTGGTGGCGTCATGGGCGAGATCGTCTGTAACCAGATTCCCTCGATTTTTCGTCCCGCACCACTCAGCGCGACTTGCTCCTTCACCGGTGCCTGGGTTTATCTCCTCCTCGCTCCGCTGAACCTGCCGGCAGGGGTGGCGAGCTCGGCAGGGGTGCTCACGGTGATGCTGTTCCGACTCTCGGCGGTGCGCTACGGCTGGTCCTTTCCGCAGACCTCCAGTGAATGAGGCTTGAGCTTGTCGCCAATGCCCGTTAGGACTGCCGGCATGAGCGCAAAGGACGAGCTGAAGGCGATGTTGTTGGAAAAATCGGTGCGGACGGGGGAATTCACCCTCGCGTCCGGCAAGACCAGTGATCTTTATGTCGACTGCCGTGTCACGGCCATGGATTGTGTCGGCGCGCGGCTCGTCGGTGAGGTCGGTTGGGCGGCCGCACAGGAAAAAATGGCGGAGATCGGTGGAGATTTTGCGGCGATCGGGGGAATGACGATGGGGGCGGACCCCATTTCTCTCATGATTGGCACCGAGAGCGCGCGCTCCGGTGCGGAAAAACCTCTCCAGGTCTTCACCGTGCGCAAGGAACCGAAAGGGCACGGTCGCGGCAAGCAAATCGAGGGAAACTTTCAGGAAGGGGACCGCATCATTGTTGTCGATGACGTCATCACGACGGGGGGGTCGACCCTGAAAGCCATCGAGGCCATCCAAGCGGCCGGTGGCGAGGTGGCCTTCGCCCTCGTTCTGGTCGACCGGGAAGAAGGCGGGCGGGCCGCCATCGAAGACGCGGGCATTCCCGTCGTCAGCCTCTTCACCCGCAGCGACTTGCTGGCTTGAGCTGAGTGATGATAAAAAAAGGAGCCTCAGGCTCCTTTTTTTGTTTCGGTGGGCTTTCTGACTCCGCGCCCGGGTGGCCTGGAAAGGACATGGACGAGACGTCCATGCCACTTGCTTCTTCAGGAAACGCCTTCGGCGAGGGAGGCGGCGAGGTAGTCGCGGTTGAGTTTAGCGATGTGGGAGGCGGAGATTTCTTTCGGGCAGACCGCTTCGCACTCGTATTGGTTGGTGCAGTTGCCAAAGCCTTCTGCGTCCATTTGCTTGACCATGGCGAGCACGCGCTGGTTTTTCTCGGGTTGCCCCTGGGGGAGGTGGTTGAGGTGGCTCGCTTTGGCGGCGACGAAGAGCATGGCGCTGGCGTTTTTACAAGCGGCCACGCAGGCCCCGCAGCCGATGCAGGCGGCGGCGTCGAAGGCGGTGTCGGCGTCTTTCTTGGGAATGGGCAGGGCGTTGGCGTCCTGGGCGGAGCCGGTGCGCACGCTGACGTAACCGCCGGCCTGGATGATGCGATCGAAGGCCGAGCGGTCGGTGACGAGGTCTTTGGCGACCGGGAAGGCTTTGGCGCGGAAGGGCTCGATCCAGATGGTGTCGCCATCGGAAAATTTCCGCATGTGAAGCTGGCAAGTCGTGATGCCGCGTTCTTTCGAGTGGGGGACGCCGTTGATGGTCAGCGAGCACATGCCGCAGATGCCTTCGCGGCAGTCGTGGTCGAAGTGGATAGGCTCCTGCTTGCCCTCTTTGATGAGGCGCTCGTTGACGATGTCGAGCATCTCCAGAAAGGAGGCTTCACGCGGGATGTCTTTGGCTTCGTATGTTTCGATCCGACCGCTATCTTCTGGGCTGTCTTGACGCCAAACTTTGAGTGTTAAATTCATGATAATGAAGAGTGAAAACTGAAGAATGAAAAATGGGGTTCGTTGCTAAGCGTTACGGTTTTTCGAGGCGGTTTTGATCGAGGCGAGAAAAATGGCGAGGAGTTCTCCCGCTTCTTGGTGAAGCGGGGTGACGAGCGATTCTTTGACCAGTTGCTCTTCGGCGAGAAGCTCGATCCAATAAGCCGTTTCGTCCACTTCTTCGATGCAAATTCTGAGTTTGTTGATGAAATCGGCCCGTGATTTGGCGAGGCAGGCAGCCCGGTAGTTGGCACCGACTGAGGTGCCGCAGCGGACCAGTTGTCGGGCGATGATTTGTGATACTGAATCGCCGGGAATGGCACGAGAGAGCGCGAGCGTTCGGCGGGCGAAGCTCTTGGTGCGCTCTTTTAACTCGGGGTTGTCCACGGCGGAGATTTTTCATTTTTCAGTCTTCACTATTCATTTATAAGAGCGAATCGAGGGGGTGACGGCTTCGAATTCGAGGGCTTCTTTGTGGAGGACGGGCGGGGTGCCGGGGGCGGTGTGCTCCCAGGCGGCAACGTATTGGAATTGGTCGTCGTGGCGTTTGGCTTCGCCGGCCTGGGTCGTGCCGTCCTGCACTTCGGGATCGGCCTCGGTGAATTGGTGTTCGCTGCGGAAGTGACCGCCGCAGGACTCGGCGCGGTTGAGGGCGTCGTGACAGAGGACCTCGGCGAACTCGAGGAAGTCGGCGACGCGCCCCGCTTTTTCGAGTTCCATGTTGAGGCCGTTCTGGGTGCCGGGGATGCGGACGTTCGACCAGAATTCGTCGCGGATGCGGGGGATTTCGCGCAGGGCTTCTTCGAGACCTTCCTTGGTCCGCGCCATGCCGCACTTGTCCCAGACGAGGAGGCCGAGCTCTCGGTGGAAGGAATCGACGGAGCGGGTGCCGCGAACGTCCATGAGGGCTCCGAGGCGATCGCGCACGGCGTTTTCCGCTTCTTTAAAGGCGGGGTGGGAGGTGGTGACGCTGCCCGGCTTCTGGGTCGCGAGGTAAACGGCGATGGTGGTGGGAATGACGAAGTAGCCGTCGGAAAGGCCCTGCATGAGGGCGGAGGCCCCGAGGCGGTTCGCGCCGTGGTCGGAGAAGTTCGCTTCGCCGAGGACGTGGAGGCCGGGGAGGTTCGACATGAGGTTGTAGTCGACCCAGAGGCCGCCCATGGTGTAGTGGACGGCGGGGTAGATCATCATCGGCGTTTCGTAAGGGTTTTCGCCGGCGATTTTCTCATACATTTGGAAGAGGTTCCCGTAGCGGGCGCGGATGGCGTCTTCGCCGTCGCGTTTGATGGCGTCGCGGAAGTCGAGGTAAACGCCGAGGCCGGTGGAAGCCACGCCGCGGCCGTCGTCACAAGCTTCCTTCGCGGCGCGGGAGGCGATGTCACGCGGGCAGAGGTTCCCGAAGGAGGGATACTTGCGCTCGAGGTAGTAGTCGCGCTCGTCCTCCTTGATGTCGGCGGCCTTTTTCTCGCCTTTGCGGATGGCTTCGGCGTCCTCTTTCTTCTTGGGCACCCAGATGCGGCCGTCGTTCCGGAGAGACTCGGACATGAGGGTGAGTTTCGATTGATAATCGCCGGAAACGGGGATGCAGGTGGGGTGAATCTGGGTGTAGCAGGGGTTGGCGAAGTAAGCGCCGCGTTTGTGGGCCTTCCACGCGGCCATGACGTTGCAGCCCATGGCGTTCGTAGAGAGGTAGAAGACGTTCCCGTAGCCACCGGTGGCGAGGATAACGGCGTCCGCGGCGTGCGTCGTGATCTCACCGGTCATGAGATTGCGCACGACGATGCCCTTGGCGTGGCCATCGACGACGACGAGGTCGAGCATCTCGGTGCGGGGGTGCATTTTGACGCCTCCTTTGGCCACTTCCTTGGAAAGCGCCTGGTAGCAACCGATGAGGAGCTGCTGGCCGGTCTGACCGCGGGCGTAGAAAGTGCGTTTGACCTGCGCGCCGCCGAAGGAGCGGTTGTCGAGGAGCCCGCCGTATTCCCGGGCAAAGGGCACGCCCTGGGCGACGCATTGGTCGATGATGTTGTTGGAGACTTCGGCCAGGCGGTGGACGTTGGCCTCGCGGGAGCGGAAGTCTCCGCCTTTGATCGTGTCGTAAAAGAGCCGGAAGATGGAGTCTCCGTCGTTCTGGTAATTCTTCGCGGCGTTGATCCCCCCCTGGGCGGCGATGGAGTGGGCGCGGCGGGCCGAGTCTTGATAGCAAAAGCACTCCACCTGATAGCCGAGTTCGGAAAGCGTGGCGGCAGCGGAGCCTCCGGCGAGCCCGGAGCCGACGATGATGACTTTATACTTCCGCTTGTTGGCCGGGTTGATGAGCTTGGAGTTCATCTTGTGGGAGGTCCATTTCTGGGCGAGCGGGCCGGGCGGGACGTGGGAATCGAGAGACATGGTTCGTGAATGAATAAGGGTGGTCTGGAAAGGTGCTTAGGACTGCATGCGGGCGGAGTGATAGTAAGCGGACAGGTAAGTGCGGAGCTGTCTGGCTTCCGCGAGGAGAGTGGCCGCGCTGTCTGCGGGTAAGAGACGATCCCGCGTGATCAGCTCCAGGCAGTCCACCGTCTCATCCGCCTCTTCCAGGGCGAGGGCGAGACAGGCGAGGTGTGCCCGGCGGCTGGAGGCCTGGAAGGCCGTGCGGAAGCGGGATTCCATCTCACAGCTGTGGAGTTCGAGCTGCTGGCAGATGCTGCGCCTTTCCACCCCGGCCGGCATGATCTCAGCAAGCCGGAACACCCGCAGAGCGAAGGCCCTGGCGCGCTGTCTGATCTCGTGATGGTTATTGGAAAAGGGCATGAGCACTGAGCCGGGTTAGCTGCCGAATCCGCACAGGATGGCAATGGGAATCGAAATAAAGCCAAGATAGATGACGAGGGCGTAAACCTTCGCCAGCAGGGCGATGGCGCTCTCTGTTTTCTGCGTTCTGAGGCCGAGGGTCTGGAAGATGGAGGCCACGCCGTGGGAAAGGTGGGAGCACAGCAGGGTCATGGAAACGATGTAAAAGAGAGAGACGAGGGGATTGGAGAATCCGACGATGACCATCTGCCAGGGGCTCACCTCGCCCAGGGCGGCGAGCTCGGCATCCGTCCGCACGGTGTAATGCAGGATGTGGAAGATGATAAAGGCGAGGATCGTCAGCCCGCTCCAGATCATGATTTTAGAAGACTTGCTGGCCTGCACCGTGGCATCACAAGCGTAGCGGCTCTGGCGGGCGGCCCGGTTCTCACGGGTGAGGAGAATGGTGAACCAGACATGGAGAACGAGGCAGCTGAGCAGGACCAGGCGCGCGATCCACACGCCCGCGCCGTGCATCATATGGTGGAGGAAGTGAGCGTATTCGTTAAAGTCCGCAGGGCCTTTGAAGATGAGCAAATTCCCCGCGAGGTGGCCGGCAAGAAAGAGGACGAGGACCAGACCGGTCAAGGCGACGATGAGTTTTTTGCCGATGGATGAGGAAACGAAGGCGCAAAGGGAGCAGGGTAATGAGCTCATGGTAATGTGATGAAAATGGCCGGGGAAGGGGTGAACGATCCCGTCCGGGCGAAAGTGCCGACTCAGCGCCCACTTTTCAAGGGGAGAAACGCTTTTGACGAAATTCTTATTGAAAAAAGCGAAAATCACGGCCTTGTTGAGAGTTCGTCTCAATTTGAAGCCCCTTTTGGCCTCTCCTCGTCGTCTTTCCCTCCGCATTTCCCCCCATCGGGCGACTTCCGCTCAGAGTTCGCTCCGGCGGCTCGGGACTCCCGAAATCCCGCCCCCACCTCTGGCCGCTCCGGTCGTGCTCTGGTTCGCTCAAAATCCGCCTCCCGGCGCGGTGCCTCAGGGAGAAAAGACAGGCCGCAGGCTCCTGACGCCACTCCGTACGAAAAGGGGGTCGCCGCCACCGCAACAGGTCAAGTCCAGTCCGCTCCCGACCATTTCCAGCCCGCTCCCCGCCCCACAGTCACCGCCGGCCACCCGCAGCGGGAGGGCGCGGAAGGGCCGAAAAGGGGGGACAAGAGAGGTGAAGGCGTTAAATTTCGTTTCAATTTGCGTAGCGACGACATGAAGTTGGGTTCTGATCACATTGAGCGTCGTTCTGGCAACTTTGAGCGTCGTTC
>JBNNED010000373.1:0-6593 GCA_050285825.1 Verrucomicrobiales bacterium
CAGCGAGAGATGTCCGTCGTGCCGGATGAGCTGACACTCCAGTCCTTCGGCGTTTTTTACGTGGTGCAGAGATTCCCTTGGCTTCATATTCCGGAAGCCATTCACCACCGAATGCCCGCAAATAGCAATTTTTTTCCTCTACGAACTTCCCGTCCTCGGCTAATTCACTCATTCGTGCGCCATTTCCTCCCGCCGTGGGTTCCATCCCCACCCCGCCGCCCTTAGTCCTTTTTACTCAATCCCATGCTCCGCTGGTTCGCCCGAAACGACATCGCCGCCAACTTCCTCATGATCGCCGTGCTGCTGCTCGGCATTCACGCTGCCTTCTTCAGAATTCCGCTGGAAGTCCAGCCCGGCTTCGAGCTGCAGGAGGTCCGCGTCGATATCCCCTTCCGCGGCGGCAACCCGAAAGACGTCGAGCAATACGTTGTCATCCCCGTCGAGCGCGCCCTCCAGGGACTCAGCGGCGTGACGAGGATCGAGTCCGAAGCCCGGCGCGACTCCGGCACGATCACGATCGAAGCCCAGGACGGGGTCGATCTCCGCGAGCTCCTGGACGAAGTCGAATCCCGCGTCAACGGCATCAACACCTTTCCTTCCGAGACGGAGAATCCGCGCTTCCGCATCCCGAACTCCGAGGCCTGGTTCGAGGTGATTTCGGTGGCGGTCACCGGTGATTTGGGCGAGTCCGACCTCCTGAAGTTCACCCAGCAGGTGCGCGACGAACTCCTCGAACTCCCCGGCGTCTCGCTCACGGAAATCGTCGGGGAGCGCCAGTTGGAAATTTCCATCGAGGCCGACGACCGCAAGCTGCGCGACCACAATCTCTCGCTGGCGGACATCGGCAACGCCATCCGCAATTCCTCGCTCAGCCTCTCCGCCGGCACGATCAGCACGGACGCCGGCGGCATCATGTTGCGAACCGACGGACAGGCCTACACCCGGGAGGAATTTGAAAACATCCCGCTCAGCGCGGAAAACGGCGCCCGGCTGCGCCTAGGGGACGTCGCCACCGTCATCGAGGGCTTCGAGGAAGACCGCAAGCTCATCCGCTTCAACCAAAAACCCGCGCTTCTCATCGAAGTCATGCGCACGGGCGATGAAAACGCCCTGAAAATCTCCCAGGCGGTCAAAGACTACGCCAAAAAAGCCAACGAGCGCTTCCCCGACGGCATCCGCATTGAGACTTGGGATGACGAGTCGCTACGCATCAAAAACCGCCTCGGCACTCTCGGGAGTTCCCTCGCTTTCGGCGCCTTTCTCGTCCTCCTCGTTCTCGGGCTCTTCCTCCGACCCTCCGTCGCCTTCTGGGTCGTCCTCGGCATCCCGGTGAGCTTCGCGGGCGGCGTCCTGCTCATGCCCGTTTTCGGGGTGACGGCCAACCTGATGAGCGTCTTCGGCTTCATCATCGTCCTCGGGATCGTCGTCGATGACGCCATCGTGACCGCCGAGAATATTTTCACCAAAATGAAGGAAGGCCTGCCGCCACTCGATGCGGCCGTCGATGGCACCAAGGAAATCGCCACTCCGGTGACTTTCGGTATTCTCACTACGATCGTCGCCTTTATCCCCATGCTCTTCTTCGAGGGCTTTTGGGGGAATTTCACGAAGCAGATTCCACCGGTCGTCTCCGCCGTGCTCATCTTCTCCCTCGTCGAGTCCAAGCTCGTCCTCCCCTCCCACCTCAAGCACATCCACGTCAACCGCGACAGCGGGCAACTCGGCTTCTTTGCCCGCTTCCAAAAAGGCATCGCCGACGGCCTCGAATCCCTCATCGAGCGCTGGTACCGCCCGCTTCTCGACATCGCCACACGCCACCGCTACACCACTCTCATCGTTTTCTTCGGGCTCGCCCTCCTCGCCGCCGGCCTGTGGAAGGGAGACAAACTCGGTTTCGTCGCCATGCCCGAAATCGAGAGCAACAAAATCTCCGCCCGGCTGGAAATGGCCGATGACACCCCCTGGGAGGAAACCGACGCCCGCGTGCTCAAAATCACCGCCGAACTCGAAAAACTCCGTGAAGAACTCCGCGATCCCGGCAACGGCAAGCCCCTCATCACCCACATCATGACCGCCACCGGGGGCGGCATCCGTTGGGGACGCGGTGCCCGGCAGGAAGAAGGCTGGATCACCGCTGAGATCCTCCCGGAAGAAGAACGCAGCGAACCGGGGCTTTCCAACGAAGCCATCGCCGAGCTCTGGCGCGAAGCCGTCGGGCCAATGAAAGACGTCCGCCGCTTCCAGATCTTCACCGAGCGCGGGGGCGGTCGTCGCGGCATGGACGAGGTCGAATCCGTGGAAATCCAGATCCGGGGAGACGACAGCCCGGAGCGCGAAGAACTCCTCACCGAGGTCAAATCCATCCTGCGCGCCCAGTCGGGCATCGTTTCCGTCTGGGACAATGCCCGCAACGACAACGACGAGTATTCCATCACCCTCAAGCCCCGCGCCACCGAGCTCGGCCTCACCCAGCGCAACCTCGCCAACCAGATCCGCAGCGCCTTCTTCGGCGAACAAGCACAGCGCCTCCAGCGCGGGCGCGACGAAATCCGCGTTATGGTCCGCTTGCCCGAGAAAATGCGGGAATCGACCCACACCCTCGACACCCTGAGCATCCGCGCCAACGATGGCACGGTCATCCCCCTGAGCTCCGTCGCCACCCTCACCCTGCAAAAAGCCCCCGGGCGCATCAACCGCATCAACGGCGCGCAAACCGTCGAGATCGGAGCCCAGCCCGAGGACAAGGAAGTCGACATCATCCGCCTCAGCGAGATCGTCGCCCCGCAGCTGGACGAGCTCTTCAACAAACACCCCGAAATCACCTGGGTCTGGGAAGGCTTTCTCGCCGAACACGAGGAGCAAAAGCGCCGTGAAATGATCAGTTGGGGCGCGCTTCTCATCGCCCTCTACGCCCTCCTCGCCATCCCCTTCCGCTCGCTTCTCCAGCCCATCTTCGTCCTCCTCGCCATCCCCTTCGGCATCATCGGAGCCCTCCTCGGCCACCTCATCATGGACGTCACCCCCTCGGCGCTCTCGACCTTCGGCATGATGGCCCTCGCCGGGGTGGTCGTGAATGACTCCCTCGTCCTCGTCGATTTCATCAACCAGAAACGCAACGCCGGCACTCCGCTCCACGAGGCCGTCCTCTCCGCCGGCGTGCGCCGCTTCCGTCCCATCCTCCTCACCTCACTCACGACCTTCGTCGGTCTCGTCCCCCTCATGTTCGACCAGTCCCGGCAGGCCGCCTTCCTCGTTCCCATGGCCATCTCCCTCGGCTGGGGCATCCTTTTCGCCACCTTCATCACCCTCATCCTCATCCCAGCCTCCTACCTCGCCTTCGAGGACCTCGCGCGCTTCGGCCGCAAACTCACCTCCTGGTATTTCAAGCCCTTCAAAAAATAATCCCGCGCAGGGCTTGAACGGGAAAATGTCAACAACTGTTAAATAATTTTCTAGCCGCCCCCGCCTTTTTAGGCTAGGAATGGCCTGCTGACGACTCAACCCGTTCATCACCCATGGCCACCACGACCCCTAAGCGCTCCCTTCACGTGAGCCTCAACGAAGACGCCCAGCTGGAAATCCCCGATCCCACCGATCCGTCCTCGCCTGACTACGATCACAAGCTCGCCGACGCCCAGCGCCAGCTCGAGTTCCTCCACGCCAAGCGCGCCGAGCTCGAACGCCAGAAAATCGAGCTCGAAGAACTCAACCAGCTCAAGCAAGAGTTCCTCAACGGCCAACTCGAACTCAGCGAGAAACTTTCCGCCACCATGACCGCCATCGAGCGCGAGGTTTACGACCTCCGCCAGGACATCCAGGACATGGAGCAAACGAAAAATTCCTTCGCCAAACACCTCGCCCGCATCGAAAACATCAACCCCGAAGCCTGGCCCAAGGACTCTCTCAAATCCGAGCTCGACCGGGCCCTCAGCCTCATCGATCAAGCCGATGACGAATACGCGCAAGCGGCCGACTACTTCTCCGGCCAACGCCACCGCGGCCTCTTCGGCTCCGTCCGCTCCAGTGCGACCGGTAACGGGCGTGGCGACTTCCAGGCCCAGCTCCGCCACGGACTGGCCTTCAACCTTCCCCTCCTCATCCTCGGAGCCCTCGCCCTCATCCTCTACCTCTTCAAATAGCCATGGACCCCACCCCCGCCGCCGAAGACCAGAACCTCGACGAGATTACCCGGGAAAGCGCGGAACTCGAAGAGCAAATCTACCAATTCGAGAGCTACCTCGAAGAAGCTCCCAACCGCCTTCGCGAAGAGCAGGAAAAGCAACGCAGCACCATGCCCGCTCCCGACGACCTCGTCCACCTCGCCCGCGTCGCCGAGATCGAACGCGAACTCCTCTCCCGAGGCAGCCTCAGCAATCAAGCGCGCAAAAAAGCGACCAACACCATCCTCCTCATTCTCTTCGCCCTCGCCCTCGTCTCCCTCGTCCTCTGGATCGTTTCCAGCCTGAAACACAACGGCATTCTCAGCTGAAACACCCTCCCCCCGCTTATTGTTAAAGATGATTTAGCAATCACCAAAGACAAATCACTTGCCGAATCCTCCGACTGCTTTATTTTTTCCCGTCATGAAAAAGAACCGTCTCAGCCTGCCGCTCCTCATCCTCCTCAGCGCTGCCGCCGCCCTCTTCCTCAGCTCCTGCAATACCTTTATCGGCATGGGGCGCGATTTCCAGCGCCTCGGTCAGGGCTTTGAAAACACCGGCTACGGTCGGAAATTCTAATAGCTCCGCCCGCCTCCCCCTCGCCCGGACCGAAAGCAGGCACTTTCGCTTGCGTCGGCACCGGCATGAATTAAGCTGCCAACAATTCACGAAAAACCCATGAACGCCTCAGACATCTACGCCAGCTCCTACTCCGTGGCCCAGGCCTCGGAAAACGAACGCACGGCCTTCTTCAAACGCACCTACCTCCACCTCGGCGGAGCGGTTGCCGTTTTCGTCCTCCTCGAAGCCCTGCTTTTCAGCATCCCGGGCATCGAGCGCACCGTCTTCTCCCTCCTCGGCACCGGCCAATTCTCTTGGCTCATCGTCCTCGGAGCCTTCATGCTCGTCTCCTGGGTCGCCCAAAAATGGGCCATGTCGGGAGCCAGCAAAGCCACCCAATACGCCGGACTCGGCCTCTACGTCGTCGCCGTAGCCCTCATCTTCCTCCCTCTTCTTCTCATCGCCGCCCGCGTCCTCGCCCAGCCTCAGCTCATTGCGCAAGCCGGCATCATCACCGGCGGCCTCTTCGCGGGCCTCACCTTCATCGCCTTCACCACGAAGAAAGACTTCTCCTTCCTCGGTGGCATCCTGAAAATTGGCGGCTTCATCGCCCTCGGCCTCATCGCCGCCTCCTTCTTCATCGGCGGCCTGAACCTCGGCGTCTGGTTCTCCGCCCTCATGGTCCTCTTCGCCGGCGGTTCCATCCTCTACCAAACAAGTAACATCATCCACCACTACCGCGCGGACCAACACGTCGCCGCCTCCCTCGGCCTCTTCGCCAGCGTGGCTCTCCTTTTCTGGTATGTCCTGCGCATCCTCATGAGCTTCGCCAGCAGCGACTAAAGGCTTCCCGCCCCCCTCTTCACCAAACCCGGGCCGCTCAGTGACGCCCGGGTTTTTTCATGCCGCCAAATCCCTCCTATCTTGACAAATCAACAAGCACTGGCAGCTTTCCACCATATGATCCACGCCGAACTCGAATCCGCCATCAACCACCAAATCAACCAGGAATTTTCCGCCGCCTACAACTACCTCGGCATGGCCGCCTATTTTGACACGCAGAACCTCGACGGCTTCGCCCACTGGATGAACAAGCAGCACGACGAGGAACAAGCCCACGGCATGCGCCTGCTCCGCTACCTCCAGGACCGGGGCGGACGCGTGAAACTGGAAACCATCGAAAGCCCTCGCAGCGAGTTCTCCGGCCCGCTCGAAGCCTTCCAGGTCTCCCTCCGCCAGGAACAAAAAAACACCGAGAGCATCAACGAACTCTACGCCCTCGCCACCAAACTCAACGACTACGCCACCAAAAGCCACCTCCAGTGGTTCATTGACGAACAGGTCGAAGAAGAAAAAAGCGTCGAAGACGTCATCGCCCTCCTCGAACGCATCGGAGACGACTCCGCGGGCCTCCTTTACCTTAACGACAAACTTGGCGAACGTGTCGCCGAAGACGTCCCCGCCAGCGAGTTGGCCTAAGCGAAAAAAAAGACCAGGAGACCGCGACAAAATGGGACAAGCTGCGGCTGCTTCGTTTCCGACCTGACCGAGTTCACCAGCCCATCCTTCACGGCTCCTGGCGCGCCCCTGATAGAGCTTCGGCGGGGGACATTCAACACCTAATTGACAGGATTTTCACTTCTCCTGATCCCAGAGGCGATACGGGTCGTCATAACGCTCCATTTCCCGCAGCCACTCCCCGTCCTGGCACAGCCGTCCTCAAAGGCCTGCTTGAAAATTCGCAAAAATCCCATTTCCCCCTCCGCGCCATCCCGCCATACTCTCCCCCATGCCCGAGATGCCCCAAGCCGAACCCTGCCCGGATCGCCCGCCGCTCCACCTCACCGGCGGCTACCTCGCCGTGGCCTCGCC
>JBNNED010000374.1:0-2689 GCA_050285825.1 Verrucomicrobiales bacterium
AGGAGTGAAAAAAGCACTTGCGCACGAGTCTCGTGTGCACGATCTTCGTGTCATGAAAAATATCACCTTCAGTGCGGATGAGCGCCTCATCGAGGAAGCCCGCGAGGAGGCCCGGCGTCGCAACACGACTCTCAACGCCCTTTTCCGCGAATGGCTGGCCGAACTCGCCGCCCGCGAGGAGCGCAAACGGAAAATCGACAAGCTCATGGAAGAGATGGGTAAATATAGCATCAGTGGCGGCCCCTTCACACGGGACGAAATGAACGAACGCTAAGCCCCCTCTCCAGCCCGCCCACCGAGCCGTGCCGAGCCCTTATTTTCTCGATACCAATGTCCTGATCTACGCCTTTGATCAGGAGGAGCCGGAGAAGCGACGCGTGTCCCTGAAGTTGATTGCGGACTCTGCTCCGTGGCAGATCAGCTGGCAAGTCGTGCAGGAGTTTTGCAGCGTGGCACTGCACAACAAGCACTGCCAGGTTCCCGCGCACACGTTCGACCCCCTCGTCGAGCTCCTCCTCGCGCCGCACTGCACGGTTTACCCCGATCCCGCCTTGTGGCAATCGGCTCTGCGCGTCCAGAGCGAAACCGGTTACCGCTTTTACGATTCCCTCATCGTGGCTTCTGCCCTGCGCTCCGGGGCTCGAATTCTCTACTCGGAAGACCTCCAGCACGGGCGGTGCATCAATGATCTCGAAATCCGCAGCCCCTTCCGCTGAGCCCAACTCATCAGCGCGCGCGATACGCTCATTTGACAATCGCCCGTGATGTAAGATCGTTTGCCGGTCCCTCGTATTTCCCGCCGACTATGCGCTTTCGCTCATTCATTACCATCTGCCTGTCTCTTTTCCTGCCCGCTCTCGTGCAGGCCTTTCCCGACATGCAGGCCTCGGCTCCGAAGGCGAATAAAAACAACCCGATGAGCCACTGGGCCTTCCAGTTGCCCCAAAAACCGAAACTCGACGGCTCGGCACACCCCGTTGACGAGCTCATCAAGCGTCGCCTCGCTGAGACCGAGCTCACTCCTTCGCCTCTGGCGCCGCGTGAGATCTTGCTGAACCGACTTTACCACGTCCTGACCGGCCTCCGCCCCCCTGTCGAAGTCCGCGAAAAATGGCTCAAGGACCCGCGCCCGCAGGAGGAGTGGATCGCCGCTCTCACCGCCGAAACCCTCGCCCGTCCGGGCTTTGGCGAAGCCTGGGCGCGTCACTGGATGGACCTCGCGCGCTATGCCGACACCAAGGGCGCAGCCATCACGAACGGCGAGGATTACCCCTTTGCTTACACCTACCGCGATTGGCTCGTGAAGTCCTTCAATGCGGATCTCCCTTACAATCAGTTTGTTGAACGCCAGGTCGCCGCCGACTTGATGGATCTCCCGCCCGCCGAAGAGGCCGCTCTCGGCTTTCTCACCGTCGGTCGCGGCTACCAAGGCACCCGCCGGGAACTCGTCATCGGCGATCAGATCGATGTCACGACACGCGGCGTGATGGGCCTCACCGTGGCTTGCGCGCGCTGCCACGATCACAAAGACGACCCCATCCCGACCGCTGACTTCTACAGCCTCTATGGCGTCTTCGCCAGCTCGGACCTCCCCGAGGAACTCCCCGTCATTGCCACCCCGGCGGACAGCCCGGAATACCGCCAATACCTCGAAGAAAAAACCAAGCGCCTGCGCGCCATCCACGAGCACTTCAAGAGCGTCAAGCCGGACTACGAAATCCCGGCCGACCTCAGCAATTACAAAGTCCCCGAAGGCATCAAGCTCAACCAGTCCCAAGGCGGCAAATACCGGGATCTCGTCGGCAAGCTGATCCAGCTCGACGCCACCTCTCCCGCCGCCCCGCCCCGCGCCATGACCCTGCGGGAAAAGGAAAAGCCCTACAACCCCGTCATTTTCAATCGCGGAAATCCCCACGCCCGGGGCGACAAAGTCCCGCGCGCCTTTCTCTCGATTTTCCGCGAAAAAGACGAAGTCTTCACCGAAGGCAGCGGCCGCCTCGAACTCGCCAAACGCCTCACCGACGAACGCAACCCGCTGACCGCCCGCGTCTGGGCCAATCGCGTCTGGATGCACCTCTCCGGCACCCCGCTCGTGGCCTCGCCCGGCGATTTCGGCCTGCAAACCGATCGCCCACTCCAGCACGAACTCCTCGATCACCTCGCCCACTTCCTCGTCGATAACGGCTGGTCCACGAAAAAACTCATCACCCACATTCTCACCTCGCAGACTTGGCAACGGCACAGCCTCGCCAGTGAGGAAAACCTGCGGCTCGACCCCGAGAACGCTTATTTCGCCCGCTTCACCCGCCTCCGCAAACCCCTCGAAGCCTGGCGCGACACCGTCCTACAAGCCAGCGGCAGCCTCGACCGTGAACTCCACGGCAAACCCGTCAACATCGAGAAATCCCCCCGCCGCTCGCTCTACGGGAAAATCCGCCGCGGCTACCTCCCGACCATCATGACAGCCTTCGACTTCCCCGGCTCCGATGAGGCCCTGATGAAACGCAGTGAGACGACGACGCCCATCCAGGCGCTCTACCTCATGAACAGCCCCTTCCTCATCGAGCAAGCCCAGGCCCTCGTCGCCCAGGCCGGGCTCGCTCCCGACGCCCCCGCCACGGGCGAAAACATCGCCAAAATCTTCTCTCTGGCCCTCGCCCGCCCGGTCAAAGCCAGCGAAGCGCTCGCC
>JBNNED010000375.1:0-3888 GCA_050285825.1 Verrucomicrobiales bacterium
CAAAGACTGCGACAAGTGCAAGGACAAGGACAAAGAGAAAGCCAAGGTCCTCGCTGGCAAAGATTGCGACAAGTGTAAGGACAAGGACAAAGAGAAAGCCAAGGTCCTCGCCTGAGTTTTCCCCCTTCCAATTTCCAAAAACCGCGACTCCTCCGGGAATCGCGGTTTTTTTATGGAGGTCCGATCCTCGCCGGACCCATGAAGCTTTGGCAAACTCCATGAGCCCCCCCCCATTCTTCCCCGTCTGTCCTATCTTCACCCGCCTGCGGGTTCTCCCAGAGCCTCCGCCAACAAGTCTTGGTAAATCCCGCGCGGGACTTCGTAGCCCCCGAACTGCCGCAGGTGCTCGGTCATCCACTGCGTGTCCAGCAGCACGCAACCTTCCGCCCGGAGCCGCCGCACGAGCTCGACAAGGGCGATCTTGCTCGCATCGCGCTTCCGGCTGAACATGCTTTCGCCGAAAAAGGCCCGGCCGAGTCGCACCCCGTAGAGCCCGCCCTGCAGCCCCTCCTCGTCCCAGCACTCAACGGAATGCGCCAGGCCCCGCTCGAACAAAGCGGCGTAACTCTCCACGATGACTTCATCGATCCACGTCTCTTCCCGCTCGCCACAGCCCCACATCACCTCGCGAAAGGCCGTGTCCCAGCGCAGCTCGAAGGGCTCCTTGCGCATCGCCCGCTTCAGCCCGTGCGGGATGTGAAAACGGTCGTCCAGCGGGATCAAGCCGCGCATCGTCGGAGAAAACCACAAAATCTCGCCATCCTCCGCCATCGGAAAGACCCCTTGCGCATACGCTTCCAATAAAATCTCAACCGGTATCCTCTCCACGCAGCACAAATTAGCCCAAAAAGCCCCCGCCTCCAATCGCCAAGTGACGCATTCCATCTTGCGCACCGCGCCGATGCCCCTTACCTTGCGCCCATGAAAATCGATCTCGGCTTACTCCCCGATGAGGGCCAATTCATGGAAGGCGAACTCCCCGCCGAGGCTCTCGACCTGAAAGAAGACGGTGCCGAAGCGACCGGCCCGCTGCGCTACGGCCTGCACGTGCAGCGCTTTGCCGACGAGCTCCTCCTCCAGGGTTCCCTCAGCGCTCCTTTCACCTTCACCTGCGTGCGCACCTTGAAAAACTTCGTCCAAACGATCGAAGTTCCCTCCGCCGCCATCGCCATCCACCTCGACGGCGAGGAAGTCGTCGATGCCACTGAAGCCCTGCGCGAGGAGCTTCTCATCCTCCTCCCGGCCAACCCCACCTGCGACCAGGCCGACGATCCCCAGGACTGCGAAATCGATTCTAAATATTTAGCGCTGGACAAAGAGGGGGATTCTGACGTAAAGACCCCTCCCGCGCCGGAAAGAGACACCCGTTGGGATGCTCTCGACTCCCTCCAGCAGCCGGAAAACTAAGGAAACAAGCCCTTTTCATCACCAACCTCAACCAACCAGAACCATGGCCGTCCCAAAACGCAGAGTCTCCAAAATGAAGCAAAAGCAACGTCGCGGTGCCAACCGTTGGCGCAAGCCCCAGCTCAAAACATGCCCCGAGTGCGATAGCCGCATTCCCGGCCACATCGCCTGCCCGTCCTGTGGCACCTACCGTGACCGCCAGGTCCTCGATGTGGACCTTGTCTAAGCCAAACTCCCCTGCCGCGCTTCTCCTGAATCGCGGTAGACTTGTGTACCGATGAAAATCGCACTCGACGCCATGGGCGGGGACCACGCCCCGGACATCAACCTCCTCGGCACCCGCGACGCCCTCCGCCAACACCCCGGGATTGAAAAGGTTTTCCTCGTAGGACCTGTCGAAGAACTCCGCTCCCGCGCGGGCGAACTCGGACTCGATCCCGCCGACCCCCGCCTGGAGTTTGTCCAGGCCGATGAAGTCGTTTCCATGAGCGAGTCCGGCGCGAAAGCCGTCCGGCGCAAGAAAAACTCCTCCATCTCGCTCGCCGTTGATCTGGTCAAAACCGGCCGGGCCGACGCCTTCGTCTCCGCAGGCAACACCGGAGCCGCCGTCGCCGCCGCCACCATCAAGCTCCGCCTCCTCAAAGGGGTCGAGCGCGCGGGCATCGCCTCCCCCATTCCCAACGAGTTCGGCGTTTGCAACATCCTCGACGCCGGAGCCAACCCCGAAGCGAAGCCCTCCCACCTCCTCGGCTACGCCCTCATGGGCGCGGTTTACGCGCGCGAGGTCCTCAAAGTGGCCGAACCCACCGTCGGCATCATGTCGAACGGCGAGGAAGAAGAAAAAGGCACGACCTTCACCAAGGAAACGATGGTCCTCCTCAAACACCTCGTCGAGCGCGGCAAAGCCCCCTTCACCTTCCGTGGCAACGTCGAAGGGCACGACCTCTTCCAGACCAAGCTCGATGTCTGCCTCTGCGATGGTTTCACCGGCAACATCGTCCTCAAATCCTGTGAAGCCACGGCCAAGGCGATGTCAAAATGGATGAAGGAGGAATTCAAAAAATCCCCCGTCCGCATGGCCGGCGCCCTCCTCGCCAAAGGCGGCTTCTCCGCCGTCAAGGACCGCACGAACTACGAATCCTACGGCGGCTCCCCGCTTCTCGGCGTCAACGGCGTCGTCATCATCGCCCACGGTTCCTCCAGCGCCCTCGCCATCAAAAACGCCCTGCGAGTGGCCGCCGAAGCCGTCACCCACCACGTCAACCCGAAGATCGAGGAAGCCATCCACGCCAGCAAGTCGCTCTAACCATGACTCCCTCCCCTCCCAACGCCGCTGACGCCGCCGAACTCCAGCGCCACCTGGACGCCGCCCTCGCCGCCCTCCCCGAGGTCGAACACGTCAACGGCTACCCCATCAACCCGCCGGCCGTCCTCGCCTTCTCCTCCTACCTCTCCCGCTCCCCGTGGCATCGAGCCGACTACATTGCGGACATGAAAAGCGACCTGCGCGGAGATCTCGAAACTCTCGCACTCCCCCAGATCCGCTCCTACCTGACCTTCCTCATCCGCGTCGACCGCTTCAACCCCGGCGGCCTCCTCCACGAACTCGAAGCCGGCCACGCCACCCGCGCCGTCGCCCGCGCCCGCGAACTCACCTGAGCCCCTCGGAACGCGAGTGGAATGCCCTCGGAACGCGAGCTTCAGCTCGCCCTCTTCGCAACAGCAACACCGGGACAGTCAGCGGAACGCGAGTGAAATGCCCGCGGGGACACAGCTCGCCCCTCTGCTCCAAGCCCCAATGGATCTTGGAATCCTGATCACCTGTTGGAAACTCTCTTTTCGGCTTCTACTCGCCCGCCCCAAAGGGGCGACCTGTGCCAGCCCGGGGCATCGCCCTGGGTATAAATCCCGTCCCGGATGAACCAAACCCTGAAAGGGCGACCTCATTAATCAGAGAGAACTCCTCTCACCCACCGCGCAAGACCGCCAGAAAGGCCTTCCCGTATCGTCGCGCCTTGTGAGGCCCCACCCCCTTCACCAGAGTCAGCTCCTCCTCCGACTGCGGGCGCAGCCGCGTCAGAAACTCCAGTGTCTTGTTACTAAAAACCATGTAAGGAGCCTCGCCCCGTTCCTTCGCCAGCCGCGTCCGAACATCCCGCAACTTCTCGTAAAGTCCGGCATCGAAGCCCACCTCTTCCAGCTTCACGCCCTCCCCGTTCTGCCCCGTTTCCTCCTCCTCCACGGGCCAGATCAGGCGATAGGCCAGCTCCCCCTTCATCGCCTTCTCCCCCCGCGCCGTCAGCGTTAGCAAGGGAAATTCCCCCTTCTGCGTCGCCACCAGCCCCGCCGCCTCCAGCGAGCGGAAAAGCCCGTTCAGATAAGCCGTGCCACAGTTTTTCAAGAGTCCGTACGTCGACAACTTATCCAGATTCACCCGCAGCACCTCCTGCGAGCGACTCCCCATGAGCATCTGCACGATCC
>JBNNED010000376.1:0-2777 GCA_050285825.1 Verrucomicrobiales bacterium
GAAGTGGCCGAGTCCAACTCCTGGGGCCTCGCGCCTTCCTTCACCTGGGGACTGGGAACCGACACCGAAATTTCCATCGCTTACCGACACGATGTCATCCGCGACCTCCCCGACTGGGGCGTGCCGCTGGCTCTTTTTGAAGACACGATCAGCTACGATCCCGCCCTGGGCGAACGCAACCGCAACAATTTCTACGGCCTCGCATCCGACTACGATGATGTCACCACCGACAGCCTGACGGCCATCATCCGCCATCATTTCGCCTCGGGAGCGACCCTGACGAACACCAGTAAAATCTCGAAAACCGAGCGCGACGCCCTCTTCACCATCCCCTTCAACTACGATTCGGGTGCCCGCCAGGTCGAGACCCTCCAAATGGGCTACGCCCGCGAAAACACCCTCTTCGCCAACCAGACCAACTTCAGCTACGAGTTCGAAACCGGCAGCCTGAAACACCACATCTCGGCGGGCTTCGAGCTCAGCCGTGAAAAATCCGAAGCCGATCGCGCCGGCACCTTCTCGAACCCCGGCACCGGCACCCCGATCTCCGTGGATGGCTCCTGGCCGAACCGTGGTCGCGGCAACTACATCGGCGCTCCCAGCGAGTTCTCGAAAGTCGAAATCGACACCATCGCGGCCTACTTCTACGACACCGTCGAAATCAACCCGCAATGGCAACTCACCGGCGGCCTGCGCGTCGAGCACTACCGTCTCGACCTCCAGAACATTGGTGACGCAGACGGCATCGGCAGCTTCGACAAAGACGATACCTACCTGAACGGCAAACTCGGCCTCGTTTACAAACCGCAGGACAACGGCAGCATCTACGCCTCCGTCGGCGTCTCGGCCCTGCCTCCGGGTTCCTTCCTTTCCAACCCCGACATCTCCCGCACCGGCGACAACGCCTTCCCGGGCGCTGGCGGTGGTGTCAACAACCCCGACGCCGACACCCAGCAAAACTGGAACTACGAAATCGGCACGAAGTGGGACCTCTTCGACGGTCGCCTCTCCACCACCGCCGCCGTCTTCCACACCAACCGGAAAAACATCGCCATCACCGACGGTCGCGGCACCACCATCGGCGAAGGTGAACAAAATCTCAGCGGGATCGAGCTCGGTGCCGCCGGGAAAATCAACGACTGCTGGACGGTCTTCGGCGGCTTCCTCGCCATGACAAGCGAGCGCGACCACTTTGCGGACTTCCGCAACTCCTCCGGTCGCCCCGAAGGCGACCTTGCCGACCGCTACAACGTCGATGGCGACGAACTCGCCTACACCCCGAACTACAGCGCCAACCTCTGGACGACCTACGACTTCCACAACGGCCTCATCATCGGCGGGGGCCTGCAATACGTCGGCGCCTCCTACATCGGCCGCACGGACGACCACGACCGGATCATCCCCAATGGCGTTTCCGGCAAACTCCCCGACTACGTCGTCTTCAACGCCATGGCCTCCTACGAACTCAACGAGAAAGTCACCCTGCGCCTGAACATCGACAACGTCTTTGACGAAGTATACGCCGTCTCCTCGAACTGGAGCGCGCGCCGCGCCGCCATCGGAGCCCCACGCACCTTCACCCTCAGCGCCGACTGGGAATTTTAATCAAGGCACGTAGGCGTCCCGCCTGCGCATTTCCCGAAAAACTCCAAGCCCAAACGCCCGGTCGCCCTCCAAGGCACCGGGCGTTTCATATAACGCCCTTAAAATTTTTTGAGTTTAGCGAGACGCAAGGCTTAGCAGTCGCGATCCAGCAAGGGCTTGAATTTCTCCTTTTCCGCTGCCTGCCAGGCCCGGAGATCACTCGCAGAGAATCCAAATTTCTTTTTGAAGATCGCTGAGAGATGGCTGGAATTCGAAAAACCCACATCATAGGCAATCGAAGTCAACGAGACCTTTGACGCCATCAGTCTCCTCGCCGCTCTCACCCGTTCGTTAATAATAAATTGCGCTGGAGTGACTCCATAAAAGCCTTTGAATCCTCTCAAGAGCGCGTGAGGTCCTTTTCCGCTCTCGATGGAAAGTCGGTCAAGAGTCAGCGCTTCCGACAAATAAGCCCTGATATAATCGCCCAAATCCGCATAAACCCGGTGAAAATTCCGCCCTTGCTGTGACTCACCATGGTTTCTTTCTATCAGCTCTCTCACCCTGCCTGACACTTCACGACTGGCACGCGCAATCGATGTGGGTCGCTTGGACGTGATCGCTTGTTTATAAGACAGCAAACTCTGGTAGAGGCTAAAATCGAGCCCGCCGTGAATCCTGCCCACCAATGCGCCTCTCTTCAGATTGATCTCAGCATAATAAAATAAATCCTCCCCATAAATATAGCTATAGTAGGGAACCCCTGAAGGAAGACACCAATATTCACCACTTAGCGCACTACCTGAGCTCTGCAAAACCCCTTTCGATCTCGTGCGGAGATGATCCGCACTGCCAAGGAGGTGAACAATCATCATATCATGCCCGGGAGTGATCTCATAATCAGTATCCCTCCTGATATCAACACGGCAAAATCTGATAGAAGCGACCAAATCCATGACACCCACTCAAGAGTCTTAAGAAAAAAAGCGACACCATTGCGGCATCGCTTTCAACTCGTTATGTCGTTTGGCCCGACATCAGCGCTTTCTTCTCAAGACTAACAGCATCAGCCCTGCCTGCGAAAGGAACAACGATGACGGCTCAGGCACTGTCGTGGCTGTGAACTGCACTTCGCGCCACTGATATTGCTCCGTGGTAATATCGTTCGTCGTCCCGTGCAAACTGTTCACCTG
>JBNNED010000377.1:0-7336 GCA_050285825.1 Verrucomicrobiales bacterium
CCCAAAGTGCAGGCTCCAGCCCCCGTTTCTCCCTACCCGGATGGGATCGTGCCCAATCCAAAGCAGAAAAAAATCGCCTCCGCTTTGGTCGTCGACACCTCACCGCCCAAACCGCCAGCTCCGGCCGAGCCAGTCGCCGCAGTCGAACCTCCCGCTCCCGCCCCCAAGCCCGTGGCTCCGCCAAAAGTCACTTACCCCGAAGGAGTGGTCCCGAATCCCAAGCAAAAGGAAATTCTCCAAGCCCTGCGCGTGATCATCCCGACCACCGCCCCCGACACCACCCCGCCTCCCTCCGTCGATCCGCTTCCACAAAGCGAGGACAATGGCTTGAACTTCGTGACTCCCGACACCACCGGCAATCTCGTCGGCGATGAGGAAAAACGCAGTGTCACCCCGCCCGCCATCGCTCCCGAGGCTCCGGCAGGCGATGATAACTCGGTGCTCACCAGCCCGACCGAGCACGAGGAGTGATTTTTCTACCCAGCGCGTGCCCCTGGCTCGCTTCAGGGAAAGAGTCCGCGTGTTTTCTTCACATCCGCCACTGTTTTGATCCCGAGAGCGAGGGCGCCCAAACGGGGCGGACACTGGTGTTGTTTGCAGAAGAGCATCATTTTCTCCAGCGCCTCGTTGAGCTTCGTTTCCAACTTCGTGACCACTTCCTGCTCGGTCCAGCTGAAGCGCTGCAGGTTCTGCACCCACTCGAAATAACTGACCGTGACACCTCCCGAGTTACACAGAACATCGGGAATGACAAAAATATCGCCACGCTCCTCGATGATGTCGTCCGCTTCATTCGTTGTCGGTCCGTTCGCCGCCTCGGCGAGGATGCGACAGCTTAATTTCGGCGCATTCTCCTCCGTAATCACGCGCTCGAGAGCCGCGGGGATGAGCACATCGCACTCGCGCTCCAGCATCTCCGCCGGATCCACCGCCCCCCCGCCCGCAAAGCCCGCCACCCCACCGGTCGCCGCGACATGCTCGCGCAAGGCCGGGATGTCCAAACCGCTCTCGCTCCACACCGCGCCGCTGACATCGGAAATCCCGCACACCTTCATGCCGTAGCGGCTCAGAGTGTCCGCCGCATAGGAACCGACATTGCCGAAACCCTGAATGATGGCGCTCCCGCCCTCGACTTTCAAGCCGAGCTTCTCCATCACGCGGGTCGCCAAAAAGGCCACGCCGTGCCCGGTCGCCTGCGTGCGCCCTTCGCTCCCTTGCAGCTCGATCGGCTTCCCTGTGATGACTTCCGGGACGAAGCGCCCCTCATGCGTCGAGTAAACATCAAGAATCCACGCCATCGTTTGGGCGTTGGTGCCGACATCGGGCGCCATGACATCGATTTCCGGCCCGATGAAGGGCACCATTTCCTGGGCGAAGCGTCGCGTCAGACGTTCCAACTCTCCCGCGCTCATCTTCGACGGATCACAGGTGATGCCGCCTTTGCCGCCTCCGTAGGGAAGCCCGGTGAGCGCACATTTCCAGTTCATCCACATCGCCAGCGCGGCCACCTCGCCAATGCCGACCTGTGGGTGATAGCGCAGCCCGCCTTTGACCGGTCCCCGCGAGAGATGGTGCTGGACGCGGTAGCCGAAAAACACCTCGGTGCGCCCGTCATCCATCGTCACGGGCAAGCTCACCGTGATGAGCCGCTTCGGCCACTTGCAGCGCTCGCGCACCCGCTCGTCGAGATCGAGAAAATCCGCCACGCGGTCGAATTGACGGGCCGCCATGTTAAAAACGGGATCGGCGCAAAGAAGTTCTTTCATGATCCATAGGCCTAAATCCGGATCGAGCAAGTCGCAAGTCAAAGCGGGGATTTTTCTTTTTACTTCGCGCCCGGAATCCCTTTTCATGGGCGAAAGCATATGAAGATTCTCGCCGCTCTCCTCCTCGCCCTCTCCCTCCTCACGCCCGCAATGGCCCAAATCTCGGTGCAGCTCCAGCCCGTCCGCACGCAATACATCACGCATGAGCCCGTCAACGTCATCGTCACCATCACGAACCGCAGCGGACGCGAACTCTTCTTCCGCAGCCACACCAAAGGCGCTCTCGCAGTGAGTTGGCTCGACTTTAAGGTCAATGACGGTCGGGGCAAAGCGATGCAGCGTCTTTCCAACGCCGTCTTCCGCGCCGCCTCCCTCCCTCCCGGCAAAAGCATCTCCCGCAGCGTCAACCTGAACCAAATTTACGGCCTGACGAGCTCCGGAAACTACTCGGTGAGCGCCATCATCCGCCAGGGCGAAAGCGTGGACCGACTCTCCACCTACCAGTCGAACACCGACCGCTTCAGCATCACCGACGGTCGCGTGCTCTTCCGCCAACCTTTCGGGGTTCCAAACAGCCCCCACCCGAAGCGGGAATACAAGGTTCTTTCCTATAACGACGGTGACAGCACCTCCGTTTACGTCTCCGTGCTCGATTCCCAACGCGGCACCTCGATCTCCACCTTCCGCCTCAGCCAGGCCCTCCTCTTCCGCGCCCCGCAGGCCACGCTCGACAGCAGCAACCGCCTCCACGTCCTCTACCTCGCCAACCCCGCGATCTACGTCCACGCCACCATCAGCCCCGATGGCGAGACTCTGGACACCAAGTATTATAAACGAAGCGAGACCAACCTGCCCGCCCTCATGGCCTTCTCGGACGGCTCGATCCAAACCCGCGGCGGCATCCCCTATGATCCCGCCGAAGAACAGAAAGCGCGCGAAGCCGCTCGGAAGATCACCGACCGCCCTTGATTGTTCAGGCGAACTATCTTTTTAGAATTCGTCAATAATTTTTTAAAAAAATCTGCTTGCCTTAATCGTTAAGACTTACTAAAAATCGGCAACCTTTGAATTTGATGATCGAACCATGAAAACGCTCGTTGCCCTTTTCCTCCTCCTCAGCCTCTCCCCTCTCTGGGCGGGCTCACTCAAAACCATCATCATCGATGCCGGTCACGGCGGGCGTGACATCGGTGGGCACAAGGGGAAGGTTTACGAGAAATGGCTCGCGCTCGACACCGCGCTGCGCCTGGAGCGGAAATTGAAGCAAAAGGGCTTCCGCACCGTCATGACCCGCCGGAGCGATCAATTCATCTCCCTCGCCGGTCGCACTGCCATCGCCAACCGCTACTCCAACGCCGCCTTCGTCAGCATCCACTACAATTACACCTGGAAATCGCACGTCTGCGGCTTCGAGACCTTCTACCATTCCTCCCGCAGCCGTCCGCTCGCGCAATACGTGCAAGCCGGCATGCTCAACCGCCTGGAAGCCGTCAACCGCGGAGTCAAATACGCCCGCTACTACGTCATCCGGCACAGCAAAATCCCCGCCATTCTCGTCGAAGGCGGCTTCGTCTCCAATCGCAAAGAATGCGAGCGCATCAAGGAAGGATGGTTCCGGGAAAGCATCGCCGAAGGCATCGCGGACGGCATCGTGCGCTACAAACGCTCCCTCTAAACCCGCCCGCCCCGCATGGACTGGGAACAACGCTACCTCGCAAGCGACACCCCTTGGGATCTCGGTCAAGCCGCCCCTCCGCTGCTTGAGCTGGCCCGGGAAAAACCCGCCCTCTTCCGCCCCCACCGGCGCCTCCTCGTCCCCGGCTGTGGACTCGGTCACGACGCCCGATTTCTCGCCTCCCTCGCCCCCGAGGTGACCGCAGTCGACATCTCACCCGAGGCCCTCGCCCAAGCCCGCGCGCTCGATCCGGAGCGCTCGGCCGACTGGCAGGAAGGCGATTTCCTCGCCCGCGACGAACCCCACGAGCAGCCCTACGACCTCCTTTGGGAGCACACCTGCTTTTGCGCCATCCCCCCCGAACGCCGGGGCGACTACGTCGCCAGCGCCCACCATCATCTCAAACCCGGCGGTGTCCTCCTCGGCCTCTTTTTTCTCGATCCCCCCAACGCTTTTGAAGACGGACCGCCCTTCGGCGTGAACCGGGAGGAACTGCGCGAGCTCTTCGGGCGCTTCTTCATCCTCGAATGGGAAAACCCCGCCCCGCCATCCGCGCCCGAGCGAAAGGGACGGGAAAGCCTCATGCTCTGGCGGCGACTCGGGGCCTGCTGGGACTAAGCTCCTTGAAATTCATCGCTTCACGACGGGAAATCCTTGAATTTCTAGAGAAAGATGTGACCTTAGCGACGTCCTCACTCCTCTGAAGCACGAGAAAGGACAAACCTATTCGAAAAAACAACTATCGAACCCCATAAGACCATGAAATTGACTCAAATTGCCCTGATCGTCGCCGGTCTCTTCGCTTTCACCGCTTGCGAAAAAACCGCCGAGAAAGCCAAAGAAACCGGTGAAAAAGCCGCTGAAACGGCCAAAGCCGCCGCTGAAGACACCAAGGCCGCCGCCGACAAAGCCGTCGAAGCGACCAAAGACGCCGCGGAAAAAGCAGGCGAAGCCGTCGAGAAAGCCGGTGAAGCCACCAAGGAAAAATCCGCTGAGGCCATGGAAGCCGCGAAAGACGCAGCGAACGATGCCAAGGAAGCCGCTGGCGATGCTGTCGAAGCAAGCAAAGAGGCTGCCTCCGACGCCGTTGACAGCGTGAAAGAAGCTACTGGTAACGCCGCTAACTCTGCTGAAGAAAATGCCGCCGAAGCCGAAGAAGCTGCCAAAGACGCCGCTTCCGACGCCGCTGGTGCGGTTGAAGAAGCCGCTGGCGAAGCCAAGGAAGCCGCTGAGTCCAACTAAGCACGCTTTTTGCGAAAATTCTCCCAAACCGTCACCTCACCGGGTGGCGGTTTTTTTCTTCCCTCATTGCCAGCGCCCCCGCCCCTCTGCTAGGAATGGCTCATGTGGAAATCACTCCGAGCCCTGCTCCCTCTCAGCCTTCTCGCCCTGCTCCTCCTCCCCACCGCCTGCTCGACGAGCGGACCTTCTTCCGCCCATCTCAACAAACCGCGCATCACCCCCGCCTTCATTCCCGACGGGCGCTACGGCCGCCACCGCACGCGGCACATGAAGCCCCGCTACATCACGATCCACTCGACCCAGAGCTACAGCCGGGGAGCCGACGCCCTCGCGCACGCCCGCATGCTCCAGCGCGGGGCTTTAACCGCTTCCAAGAACTCACTCGGCTACCTCACCTGGCACTACACCGTGGACGAAAGCTCGATTTACCAATCACTTCCCGACCATGAACAGGGCCAACACGCCGACTACGAAGGGCGCGGCAACCGCCAGTCGATCGGGATCGAAATGTGCGAAAACGCCGGAAACTCGCGCGAGGCCACCCTCGAACGCACCGCCCGGCTCACGGCCTACCTCATGAAAAAACACAACATCCCGCTCCGACGCGTCGTCGGTCACAACCACTGGCGGCGCATCCGCTACGCCGACGGACGGGATCTCGGGCACAAGAACTGTCCGCACTTCCTCCTCGATAACGGAAAATACGGCGCGAAATGGGCCGCCTTCAAGAGACGCATCCAGAAGTATCTTTGAGGAAAATCAGCCCCGCAGGCGCGCCGCCACATCCTTCGCGAAATAAGTCAGGATGAAGTCGGCTCCCGAGCGCTTGATGCCGAGCAGGCTTTCTTCGACCATCGCTTCTTCGTTGATCCAGCCCGCCGCCGCCGCGCTTTTGATCATGAGATACTCGCCACTGACCTGGTAAGCGCCCAGCGGCAGGGTGCTGTGCTCGCGGAGCCTGGCAATGACGTCGAGATAGGGTCCCGCCGGTTTGACCATGACCATGTCCGCCCCTTCCGCTTCGTCGAGTTCCAACTCCCGCACGGCCTCGCGCACGTTCGCGGGATCCATCTGGTAGGTTTTTTTATCTCCTTCCTTCGGAGCGGAGCCCAGCGCCCCCCGGAACGGACCGTAGTAAGCCGAGGCATACTTCGCGGTGTAACTGAGGATGGAAACGTCCTCGAATCCCTCTCCATCCAAGGCCTGTCGCAAAGCCGCCACCCGACCGTCCATCATGTCGCTCGGCGCGATGACATCCGCTCCGGCGCGGGCGTGGGACAGCGCTTGCTGGCAGAGCACCCCGACCGTCTCGTCGTTGAGAATTTTCAGAGAGCCGTCGCTCTGACGTTCCACCAGTCCGTCATGGCCGTCGGCGTTGTAAGGATCGAGTGCGATATCCGTCATCACGACCAAGCCGGGGTAGGCTTGTTTCAAAGCCCGCACCGCCCTCGGCACCAAGCCCTCATCGTTAAAACATTCCTCCGCGCCACTCGTTTTCAGCTCCTCGGCAATAGCCGGAAACAAAATGACGGCGGGAATCCCCAAAGCCACCAGCTCGCCCGCTTCCGCGACCAGGCCCGTCAGCGACCAGCGCGTGCAGCCGGGCATGGAGTCGATCGCTTCATCCTCCGCGCCATCGTGCAGGAAGAGCGGCATGACGAGATCCGCCACGCTCAGCGCGTTCTCCCGCCCCAAGACACGGATCGCGGGTGATTTCCGGTTACGACGGGCACGGATCGACAATTTCATGCCCGAAGGTAAAAATCCGTCTCTCACAAGCAACCAAATTTCCGCAAAAAGCCGCTCTTTTTCCCGCGCTCAGCCCTGTGCGGCCAAGTAAGCGCGCCAGCCGCCGTAAGAGCTGATGTTTTCGGCTCCTTCCGCCGCACGGGCTTCGGCGATGAATCCCGGCACCTCGCGACCGTCCGCAAGTTCGACTTTACCGATGCCCAAGGGCCCGGGAATGGCGGCGACGAAGTCCCCGAAGGCTTCCCGGCTCAGCGTCCAGACTTCCACTTCGATGGCGACGCCTTGCGCGGACTTGATCAAGGCCGGTCGCGGCGGCAGTCCCTCGCCTGCGGGCAGACAAAACATCTCGTAACAAGGGGCCGTCCGCGTGCTCGCGAGCCATTCCCCACCGCGCTCGCTGAGCTGATGGTTCAGCGGCATGCCGGAAAGGTGCGCACCACAAACGGCGATCTCAATTTCGTCAAATCCTTCCTTGGCAACCTCATCCACCGGGCGACTGATGACCGCTTCGTAGCGAGCTCCCAGGCTCAAGAGCGCCCGGTCACTGCCCGGAGCTGCGAAAAGCGTCACGCCCCAGGGCAAGCGACCTTCATAACGCCCGGCAGGGAGGGCGAGCGCGGCGTAATCAAGGAGGTTCATGAAGTTGGTGTAGGTGCCGAGAATCGAGTTCAGCCTGATCGGTTCGGCGGCGACTTCGGCCAAGGTGAAATTCCGGGGAGCCGTCGGCGTGAGGACGAAATCCAGGCCCCGCATGAGCTGATCCGCCCGGCGCTTGCAATCGGCGAGACGGTATTGCGCCCTGAAGCCGTCACTGGCCAAGGGGAACTCCCCGCCTGCGATGATCTCGCGCGTGACCGAAAAAACCTCCTCGGGCTTCTCTTGCAAAAATTCCTCGATAGCGACG
>JBNNED010000378.1:0-3558 GCA_050285825.1 Verrucomicrobiales bacterium
CCGGCACCGGCAATGCCCGCACGGGCTTCGTCGAAGGATTTCATCCCCTCGCCCAATTTCGCTTCCGCCTCTTCCACGAAGGGCAGCGGCTCGGCTTCGACGGGATCCCAGCCTTTCATCTTCTCACCGAGTTCCGCCCAGTCGGCATCGCTCAATCGCCCGTAGGGGTCGACCTGCGCGCGCTCGACTCCCGCGATGGTGGCGGTGGCAAATTCCTGCCATTTCGTCTCGGCAGCCGTCAGCTCTTTTTGGGCCGCTTCTTTTTCAGCCGGCTCTTCCGCTTCCTCGACCGCTTCACGCGCTTCGTAGAGTTCATCGATGAGGTCTTCGCCTTCGTCTTCGAGCTTGCCGGCGATGATGCCGTATCCCTCGATGAGGCCCCGCTCTTTGCCGAAGGCCGCATCCTGTTCCTGGTAAAATGCTTGGTTGGTCAGACTGACGAACTCCGTGTATTCGTCCATCTCTTTGATGATGAAACCAACGTATTCCTGGCCCGTCTCCCGGTAGAGTTCGAGCTCTTCATGATGTTGCGGAAAGAAAGTGACCGCCTCCCGAATGAGGAAAAGGCAGATCAAAAACAAGACGACGATCGAAAGCATGGCATTTCCTCCGAAGAAGAAACGGATGAGATCTTGTTTGCCGATGCCGAGGATTTGGACTCCTTTCCGCTTGAATTGGCCGGCTGATTCGATGCTGGTTGTCGCTTGCAAGGTCTTGAAAAAGGTGAGTTGTGGGAATGAAGGAACGCACCGCCTGTGAGCCGATGCGTTCCTGAGGTGATTTGTGATCAGTTCACTCTCAGTCTTTGACTGGGATGAAGCCGACGGCGTCGACGACTTTCATCGCTTGGTCATCCGTGGTGCACCATTCGAGGAATTTTTTGGCGGCACCGGTGGGTTGACCGACGGTGTAGTAGTAAAGTTTACGGGAGATCGGGTAATCAGCTTTGTTGCGAGGCTTGCAGGCTTCGCCGTCAACTTTGACCGCTTTCAAACCGTCTTTACCAGCGTAGGCCAGACCGACGTAACCAATGCCATTCGGGTTGCTAGCGACTTCGGTAGCGATTTGCTCGTTACCAGCCATTTTCTGGGTGTTGCTGCCGTAGTCACGCTTGCTCATGGCCAATTCCTGGAAGGATTTGTAAGTGCCGGAGGAGGTGTTACGGGTGTAGGCCGAGATTTTGCCGGGCTTGCCACCCACTTCGCTCCAGTCGGTGATGTCACCGGTGAAGATGCCTTCGACTTGCTTCAGGGTAAGGTCGCGGACACCGTTGTCTTTGTTGACGACCACGGCGATCATGTCCCAAGCGGCGACGTGCTCGACGATTTCCTGGCCTTTAGCGGTGAACTCGTCCTTTTCGGAGTCTTTCACGTCGCGGCTGGACATCCCGATGTCGGCGGTACCTGCAAGCAGGTTGCTGAAGGCGGAGGAGGAGCCTTCGGCGGCAATTTCAAAGTCCACGTCGTTACCAGCGGCAACGTAAGCTTCTTTCAGCTGAGGAACCATCTTGGCACCCAGGGTGTCCGAACCCTTGATGACGATTTTTTCCTGTGCGAAGCAGGAAGTCACGGCGAGAGCCAATCCGATCGCAATAGAGGCAGTATTTTTCATGTGTTGTCTTGTTTTTTGGGGCGTTGCCATGTCCGGCAACAGACGCAATGTGACAGCGCCCGGTCACTTCTCCTAATTCTTGCGTGTCACAAAAGCGTCACATTCCCCTCACCGGAAAGCTCTTACGCGGAGCATCCCCACAAAAAAACGGACGCCCCGCAGGACGCCCGTCACAGAAATAATCAATGCAAGCCGAAGCCTGCACTTGCTTCATTTAGAAGAACATACGGAAAGCCGCCCACACGGTGGTGGCATCCAGATCTTCGTTGGAACCTTCGAGTGTTTCATACTCGACGCCGGTCATGATCTTCGCGTTGTGGTCGCAAAGGTAGTAGTTCAAGCCCGCGTAGAAGGTGTGGTTGGAGTCGCCGGTGCTGATGGAAGCACCGTCATGGCTCGCGACGTTGCGCACGTTGCGGCTGTTGATCTTCACATTGTCACCGTCGGAACCGAAGAACTGGTAACGACCGACCAGCTCCAGGCGATCTTCGATGAGGAAGGTGGAAGGCATGATGACCAGGCCGTAAAGGGCGTCGCCACCGTGGTTTTCACCATAAACACCGTTCACCATGAGCTCCCAGTTGGCGATCTCGGTGAAGTAAGCGGCGGAAAGACCCCACTCGTAACCGATGCCGTCCACTTCGGTGGCGGGATCCGCGTCGTTGTAGGTGAAGTCGACGATGACGTTGCCGTTGCCGACCGCGAAATCACCGGTCAGGTAGTAGGCGATGCCTTCGTCCCAGCCGCCGAACTCCGGATCTTCGTCCGTGCTCAACACCCCACCGGTCAGGCTCATGCCCTCACGCTCAACGGTCAGCATGACGCTGGTCGGGCGAGCGGAGTTGTAGAAGGCGTTGGCCACGTTGGAGCGCTCAACGGTCTTGATGGACTTCGAAGAGGTGTGGGCTTCACCGGTGAAGTTGTACTTGTGACGACCCACGGAAAGGGAGAGATCATCGAAGCTGCCCACTTCGCCGAAGGAGTAAGCGAGGTAAGCTTCGTCCAAGCTGTGGTAGCCGATCTCGTGATTGCGGAAGCCGCCTTCTTCGAGGTTGGCGTTGGCTTTCAGTTTGAAGCCGTTGAGGAACTTGATCTGCGTCCCGAGACGGAAGCGGCGGATCTCGTCACCATTGCCGTCGAAATCATTCCCGTTGGTCTCGCCATCGGTGTAACCCCACTGGTACTGGAAGCGACCAAAGACCTTGAACTCCTGGATGAAGGGATTGCTCTTGTCTTTGTAGAGGGTGCCGAAGGTTTGCAGCGTGTCGCACCAGTCACCGGCCGGAGCAGGAGCGGGAGCCACTGGGTTTTTCGGCATCACCATCTCACCTGCGTGAGCGGCTGCGGTCGCGGCGATCCCGACCCCGATAGTACGAATAAGCTTGGTAGTCATATTGTTGTGTCTAGTCATTAGGCGCGGTCATGCGCCGAAGGAGAAACTACGCATTCTCAAAACAACGGACACATCACTTGTGTGACATTTTAGTCACCCTCCGCCAGCTCCTCCCAGCCCGAAAACGTCCCGCGCCGAAAAAAAAGCAAAGAAAATGTGCATAAAATCTCTTCCACTACGTCCTATCCAATGAACCAGGCATGAAAAAGAAACTCCGCCGCGCTTTTCTCAACCGCCTCTCCGACGACCTCATGGCTTTCGGAGCCACCATCGTGCTCGTCATCCTTCTCTTCCTCAGCTCCGGATTGTGAGTCCCCGTCGCCGTCTCAGCGCAGCAAAAACTCGGTGTGCGGTTCGGGCGTGGCTTCCAGGCTTTTCACCTTGATGACGGGTAAAAATCCTCCGTCCCGTTCCTCGTAGTGCAAGGTCCCCTTCGCCGTCGCCCAGGTGTCGTCCGCTGGCTCGGGCGTGAGCTCCGTGAAGTCCAAACTCAGCCCCACGGCCTGCCCGTCCGCCCCGCAACACGAGATATAAAGCCGGTAAAGACGGCGCCG
>JBNNED010000379.1:0-7956 GCA_050285825.1 Verrucomicrobiales bacterium
GAGGTCGGGGAGGAACTCGGCGTCCATGCCCTCGGCATCAACTTCTGGCCCTCCTCGAAACGCTACTGCCCGCCCGCCGTCGCCCGCCAGTTCCTCCCCGACCTCGCCGGCCGCATCGCCCGCGTCGGCGTCTTCGTCAACAACGCCTTCCCCCTCGCCGCAGAACTCCACGCCGAAGGACTCCTCGATGCCGTCCAGCTCCACGGCGATGAAACGAGCGAAGACATCGCCCACTTCGTCTCCCGCGACATTCCCCTCATCCGTGCCATTCCCGCCACCGATGACTACGAGGAAACGCTCCCGGAAGCCCGACCCGACGCCGTCATTCTCGACACTCCCGCCGGAAAACACTACGGCGGCACCGGCCACGTCTTCGACTGGGATTACGCCCTGCGTTTCAAAAACGACCACCCGGGCATGCCCCTCATCCTCGCCGGCGGGATCAAGCCGAAAAACGCCGCCCGCGCCCTCGCCGAAGTCCAACCCGCCGCCCTCGACGTCGCCTCCGGAGCCGAATCCGCCCCCGGCGTGAAAGACCTCGCCAAAGTCCGCCAGCTCCTCGCCCTCCTCACTTAAAATCCGCCTAAATCCGGATCTCCAGCTTCTTCTCCTTGATCACCGGCAGCTCCGCTCGCTCGACAAGGACCACGCGCCGGTGGATGCTCAGCAGCAGCCCGACCATCGCCAGGGTAAAGACCAAGCTCGAACCCCCGTAACTCACAAAAGGCAGCGGCAGACCCGTGTTCGGCAGCAGCACCGTCGTCACCCCCATGTTCATGACCGCCGGCACGATGATGACCGCCGTCAACCCCACCCCGAGCAAGCGCCCGAACAAATCCGGCGCCGCCAGCGAGATCTGAATGCCGAACACGCTGATCATGACAAAGCAAAAAACAACCCCGAGCGTCACCCGCAAGCCCAGCTCCTCCCCGACCATCGGGAAAATAAAGTCGGTGTGCGCCTCCGGCAAGTAACCGTGCTTCTCCAGGCCATTGCCCAGCCCCACCCCCGCCACTCCGCCATTGGCGAAGGCCATGATGGAGCGGTATTGCTGCAAACCCACCCCCAGCCGGTGCTCTTCGAGGTTCTGGAAGGCCTCGATCCGCTTGCGCCGGTTGTCATTCGACTGCACCACGACGACGAGCGCCAGCGCCCCCGCGAGGATCGTCGGAAAAAGATAGCGCAAGCGCGCCCCGGCCACGAAAAGGAGCAGAAAGCCCGCCCCCGACATCGCCGCCGCCGTTCCCATGTCCGTCTCGAACAAGACGAGCACGATGGGCACCCCGATGAGCGCGCCCGGCAGCACGAACCCCTTCCAAAAGGTCCGTTTCTCAGCCTGATACTTGGCATACCAGGCCGCCAGCGAAATCATCGAAGTCAGCTTCGCCAGCTCGGATGGCTGGAAGCGCCCGATGAGCGGAGCCTTGATCCAACGGGCCTCACCATTCGATTCCACCCGGATGCCCGGCACGTAACACAGCAACAACAAAACTGTCGATACGAGCGCCAAAGGCAGCCAAATGTCTTTCAAAAGACGATAATCCGTCACCATCAGAAAGCCCGCCAGCACCAGGCCGGCCACCAGCCAGAGGATCTGGCGCTTGAGGTGGAAATACTCCATCGCGGGACCCTCGTCCCAGACGCTCGTGCTCGCCAAAATGACCACCCCCAGCCCGACAAGGGCGAGGACGGCAAGGCACAGCGCGACTGGAGCGATTTTTCCCATCAATGCGAGCTTAGTTCGGGATCTTCAAAGTCTGCCCAATCTGGATCCGACCCGGATCGCTGATGCCGTTCAGACGCATGAGAGCTTGCTGGCTCACCCCGTATTTCTTGGAAATACGCCAAATCGTGTCGCCACTGCGGATGGTGTAAGTCTGCTGCGCGGCGGGCGCGGGCTCCGGTTCTTCGACCACGACCGCGCGGGCGGGCGTCCGCTCCTCCGGGCTGTTGATGACGGCAGGCTCGGCCATGTCTTCCGAGACCGCCGGCTCTTCCACCCGGGGTTTGATGAGAACCGCGCCGCCAGAGGGCGTCACTTCCACCATTTCCGGCGCTTCTCCGGGCTCGAACAACTCCCCGCTGCGATCTTCGATCACCGGACGCGAGGTCGGGCGGATCGGAGGCTCGGCCTCGGTGCTGTCGGGTATGGCCGCCACCTGGGGCTCGACCGTGTCCTCGACGCGCTCACCTTTCAAAATCGGCAAATTAATGACGTCGCCCGGCTTCGGCGTGAGGTGATTATTGACCGCTTTGAGGTCCTCGATGTCCACGCTTTCCTTGCGCGCCACGGCCTCGTAGGTGTCGCCCGCCTGGAAGAGATAGTGCTCGTACTTGTCATCGGGCGGGGGCAATTCCTCGCTGGAAACCTCCGTCTTTTCCGGACTGGTCGCCGCCACGTAGTTCTCGCCGCCCGTCAGTTTCCCGTGGAGGAAAATCGCCAAAATGGCCACCACGTGCAGCACCAGAATGACCACGAGCGCGCTCGCCACCCCGAAATTCGGAACTTCGTCGAGCTCGTCAACGGCATTCGAGGCGGTCGCGGCCCGTTGCTTTTTCTTCCGGGAGGTCACCGCATTCAGCACCCGGAACCCCCGTTGCGGGGCTTTCTTTCTTCTTTGAACGAATAGTTTTGGTTTCATTTGTTGTTGTTTTGTTTGGACTTAGTGAAAGTTCAGCACGAGCTCGCGGAAGGCATCGCCCCGCGCTTCGTACCCGGAAAATTGATCAAAGGACGAGGTCCCCGGCGAAAAAAGCACGACCTCGCCCGCCCGTGCGCCTGCCCGCGCCGCCGCCACCGCCTCCGCCAGCGTGGCCACCCGCGTCGTCGGCACGGACGACGAAAACAAGCCGCGCAGCTTCTCGCCGATCTCTCCGAAAACGACGGCCTCCCGCACCCGACCCGCCAGCAGCTCCGCCGCCGGACCGTAATCGAGCCCCTTCTCCTTCCCGCCCGCGATGAGGACAATCGGGCGGTCCTGCGACTTGATCGCGCTCTCCATGGCGTGCAGGTTCGTCGCCTTCGAGTCATTCAAATAAAACACGCCATCCAGCGTCCGGATGAGCTCGCAACGGTGTTTCGGCGGCGCATAGGCGCGCAAAGCCTCTCGCGCCGCCTCCGCCGTCAAGTTACTCACGGCCTCCGCCGCCGCCCAGGCCGCCATGACGTTTTCCGCGTTGTGCCGACCGTAAAGGCGCGTCCGCTCCATGGCCACGAGTTCTTCCCCGCCGCGCATGATCACGCCCTCCCGCAAGCTCCAGTCAGCCGCTTCCTCGGCCGAAAAACGCGTCACCCGCGCCGCCAGATCACCCAATTCCTCGCCCGCTCGCGCCACGACGAGATCGTCCGCCGCCAGCCGCTCGAAAATACGCATTTTCGCCGAGCGATACTCGTCCAGCGTGGCGTAGCGGTCCATGTGATCCGCTGAGAAATTCAACCAGATCCGCGCCTTCGCCCGGAACTCCCGCACGGTTTCCAGTTGGAAGGAACTCAGCTCCAGCGCGACAACTTCCGGCACCTCTTCCGCCAGCACAACCTCGGAAAAAGTCCGCCCGTAATTCCCGCAAGCCACGCAGGAGCGGCCGCCCGCGCGCACGAGGGTTTCCACCAGCTCGGTCGTCGTCGTCTTGCCATTCGTCCCCGTGATCGCCACGATTTCGCCGCCGAAACAACGATACGCCAGCTCGATTTCTCCCCAGAGCACCCCGCTATTGGCCGCGAAAGCCCGCACGAAGGCACTCTCCGTCGTGATCCCCGGACTGAGCACCACCAAATCACTCTGCGTCGCCCGCCCCGTCTCCACATCAGCTCCCGGACAGGCCAAAACGCCTTCCGGCAGGTCGGTAATCTCCTCCGCCCCATCGTAAATCGTCACTTCCGCCGCCCCACAGGCACGCGCCAGGCTGGCCGCGGCGCGCCCACTGCGCCCCGCTCCCAAAACCGCGATTTTCTGACCGTGCAAGTCCAACATTAGATGATTTTCAATAAAGCCACCCCGCCCAGGGCGAGGAAAATGGAAAGGATCCAGAAGCGGATGATCACTTGGTTCTCGTGCCAACCGCGCAACTCAAAATGGTGGTGAATCGGCGACATCGCGAAGACCCGCTTGCCGCGCGTTTTGAAGCTCGCCACCTGAATGATGACCGACATCGCCTCCATGACGAAGACCCCGCCGATGATGACGAGGAGGAGCTCCTGCTTGGTGCAGATGGCCACCGTTCCCAGCGCCCCGCCGATCGCCAGCGAGCCCGTATCGCCCATGAAAACCTTGGCCGGATGGCAATTATACCAGAGGAAACCCATCCCCGCCCCGACGAGCGCCATCAGAAAGACGGAGAGCTCGCCGATCAGGGCGTTGAAGGGCAGATTCAGATAATCCGCCGCGTTCATATTCCCCGTGACGTAGGCGATGATCGCGTAGGCCATCGAGACCGTGATGGTGCAGCCAATCGCCAGGCCATCCAGCCCGTCCGTCAAGTTCACCGCGTTCGAGCTCCCCATCGAGATCATGACAAAGAGCGGAATGGCGAGCAAACCCAGCGGCAGCATCGAGCGGAAGAGAGGGAAGCCGATGTCGGAAATGGCGACCTCTTTCTTGAACTCAAAATTCTCGACGACATAAAAAACCGCCGTCTCCGCCTTGAAATAGAGGAACAAAGCCGCCACCAGCCCGATCGCCGCCTGCCAGAACAGCTTCGTCCGGCCACTCACGCCGTCCGAGCTCTTTTGCACGACCTTGGTGTAGTCGTCCATGAATCCCAGCAAACCCAGACCGAGCATCACGCAGGTCGTCACCGCGACGAAGGGATTGAGCGGATTCGTGCAGAGCAGCACCGAAGCCAGCACCGAGCCGAGAATCATGACTCCACCCATCGTCGGCGTTCCGGCCTTGATGTCATGGAGTTCCGCCAGTTTGTGAACTTCGTCCGCCGTCCGGATGGGCTGGCCGATCTTCAGCGAGATCAGACGCCGGATGACCCGCGGGCCGAAGAAGTAAATGAGCAGAAACGAGAGCACGCAGGCCACCCCCGCGCGCACCGTGATGTAACCCAGCAGGCGCAGGAAAGAAAAAGTCTCCGCCCAGTCGGCACCCGCCAGGCGCGCCTCGTTCCAGTGTTGATAAATCCAGTATAACATCAGTCTTCAGAAAAAAGTTCGTTCATCACCCGCTCCATCGCCGCCATCCGGCTTCCTTTGAAAAGCACGACATCGCCCGCAGCCACCGCTCCGCGCAAAAAGGCCACCGCCTTCTCTCGTTCAGCGAAAAACTCCGCTCCCTCGCCCGCGCCCTCCGCGATTCCCCGCGCGGCCTCGCCCACCGCCACGACCCGCAAGCCGCGTTCCCGCGCCAGGCGGCCCACCGCCACGTGCGCCTCCGCCGCGTGCGCGCCCAGCTCCGCCATCATCCCCAGAACCACCCACTTCCGCGCCCCATCGCCCGTCGGCAGATCCGCCAGCGTCTCGATGGCCGCCGCGACCGAATCCGGGTTCGCATTATAAGTATCATCCAGCACCGTCACCCCGCCCTGCTCGAAACGCCGCAGGCGACCCGTCGTCAGCTCAAGCGAGGCCAGCCCGGTCGCGATTTCCTCCAAATCCAGTCCCGCCACCAGTCCCGCACCCGCCGCCAACAAGGCGTTGCCGACCATGTGCCGACCCGTCACCGGCAAGGTGACTTCCTCGGAGCCCATGCCCTCGATCACTAACTCGAAGCGACTCCCCTCCGGCGTGAACTCCAGCCCCTCCGCGCGCAGCTCCTCTCCCCCCGCCGCCAAAACCCGCGCCGCCGTTTCCGCCCGGAACTTCGGCGTGAATTCGCCTTCCGCCAGGACCACCAGGGTGCCCTCCGACCCCAGAGCCCGCGCCAAAGTCCCTTTTTCTTCGGCAATCGCTTCCCGCGAGCCGAGATGCTCGATGTGCGCCGTCCCGACGTTCGTGATGATGCCGATGTCCGGTCGCGCGATCTCGCACAGCGGCGCCAACTCGCCCGCGTGATTCATCCCCATCTCCAAAACGAGGACTTCATCCGCCTCCTCGGTCGCCAGAATACTCAGCGGCAGCCCGATGTGATTATTCAAATTCCCCCGCGTCGCATTCACGCGAAAACGCCGACCCAGCACCGCGCGCACGAGGTCTTTTGTCGAGGTCTTCCCGTTCGATCCCGTGATGGCCACGACGGGGAGATCAAGCTCCCGCCGGTACCAGGCCGCGAGTCGCTGCAGGGCCGCCAAAACATCGTCCACCATCAGCACCGGCAAGCCCTCCGGCACCGCCACTTTGCGAGAAACGACCAGCGCGCCCGCCCCGGACTCCGCCGCTTGCGAAAGGAAGTCGTGCGCGTCGAAATTCTCGCCGCTCAGGGCGAAAAACAAGGCTCCGGGCTCCAGGCGACGCGTGTCGGTCGAGACCGCCGCGATCCGCCGCGATCCATCGCCCCGCAGCTCCGCCCCCATGGCCTGCGCCAGGCTCGCCAAGTCATAAACCTTCATTCCAGATCCTCCCTTCCACCTCTCTCCCGGCCCTCACCCCGGTTTCCCCGCTCCCGCCGCTCGCCACGCTCTCCGGAATCCCGTCGCTCTCCACGCTCACCGCGTTCCCCACGCTCCCGTCGCTCACCACGCTCACCGCGTTCCCCACGTGAAGACGGACCGACTTCGTCAAATTTCCCCTCCGCCACCACTCGTTTGGAGATCGCTTTGCGCGCCTCTTCGCGGTCGTTGAAATGGAAACGCTCTCCCTTGATTTCCTGATAATCCTCGTGCCCTTTCCCCGCGATGAGAACGACATCACCCGGCTCGATGAGCTCGACCGCCCGCTGAATCGCTTCCGCCCGTTTCTCGATCAATTCATACTCGACGCCCTCCAATCCGGCCTCGATATCGGCCAAAATCGCTGCCGGCTCCTCCGAGCGCGGGTTGTCCGAAGTCACGATCAAAACATCGCTGTGCCGCGCCGCCGCCGCCCCCATGAGCGGACGTTTCCCCTTGTCGCGATCCCCCCCGCAGCCGAAGACCGTGATCAAACGACGCGGATTGAGCTCCCGCACGGTCTCGCAAGCCTTCTCCACGGCGTCCGGCGTGTGCGCGTAATCGACATAAACCGCCATGCGATCCGCCCCCACGAATTCCATGCGACCCGGCGTCTGCGGAGCGCCCGCCAGGGCCTTCACCGCTTCCCGCACCGGCATGCCGAGCGCCAGCACCGAGCCCAGGGCCGCGAGGGCGTTCGAGACGTTGAAGCGCCCGATAAAGGGCAGGCGCACGAGGTAGCTCCGGCTCTTGTAATCGAGGGTGAATTCCTGCCCGCTCGACTGCTGGCGCGGCAAACTCGCGCGCAAATCCGCTTCCTCCCCGAAGCCAAAGGTCAGCACTTTGAGCCGCCCGGCGAATTCCTCCGCGAGTTGCTGGCCGCGCCGATCGTCGATGTTAATCACCGCCACGCCCTCGCTGCCTTCCGCCGCCATCGACTCGAACAAGAGGCGCTTCGCCTGAAAATAGGTCTCCTCATCCCCGTGGTAATCGAGATGATCCTGGGTCAGATTCGTAAACACCCCGACCGCGTAGCTGACGCCCGCGACCCGCCGCTGCTCCAGCCCGTGCGACGAGGTTTCCATGACCACGGCGTGGCAGCCATTATCCCGCATATCGGCCAGTAAACCCTGTAATTCCAAGGCTCCCGGCGTGGTGTGCGTGGCCGGACGAAAGCCCCGCCCATCGTGGACGCGCACCGTACCCAAGAGCCCGCAGCGCCACTGCCGCGCCGTCAGAAGATGCTGGATGAAGAAGCTCGTCGTCGTCTTCCCATTCGTCCCCGTCACGCCAATGACCGGGAAATCCGCCGAGGGGTCATCGTGCCAGCGCGCCGCCAGGAGCCCCAGCGCCTTCCGGCTGTCGCCCACCCGCACCCAGGGGATTTTGCAATCGGCCGGAGCCGCCCGCTCGGCCACCACCGCGACC
>JBNNED010000380.1:0-6590 GCA_050285825.1 Verrucomicrobiales bacterium
CGTCGCGGGATCGCTCAGTTTGCCGTTATCGCGCTGGCGGACGTAGATGGAGTCGAGGGCGGCTCCTTTCTCAGTGCAGATCCGGGCGTGCACGGTGACGAGCCCGTATTGGTTGAGAGTCTGGAAGATGTTGTGGAGCAAGCCGATCCGGTCGAGCGCCTGGAGCTCGATGACGGTGTAATTCGGGTCTTCCTCGTTGCTGATCCAGGCGCGTGTGGGGAAATCGACGATTTGCTCGGTCTCGGTGTGGAGGTAGTTTTGTTTTTTGACGAGGTATTTCGCGGAGTTGTAATCGTCGCTCTCGTTGAGCTCGTAAAGGCTGTCGAGAACGGCTTTTTGCGTGCTCTTGTTCGTGACGGCCTCGTGCTGCTCGGTCGAGACGCGGAGGATGTCGAGGACGATACCATCCTGGCGCGTGTAGGCATCGGCCGAGTGAATGCTGATCTGGCGGGAGGCGAGGGCGCAGCAGATTTTCTCGAGGAGGAGCGGGCGGTCTTCGCTCACGATGATGAGCTCGCTGTAGCCGAATTTCGGGCGTTCGATCCACTGCATGGCGCACTCGAAGGGGGTGTCCGGGCGACGCTGGCGGCGGTCGATGAACTGCCAGAGGGCGCGGATGTGGGTCGTGAGCGAGCGCTTGGCGCGGAAGCGGAAATAGCGCTTGGGCATCTGGGTGAATTGCTCGTCGATGAGTTGATGGTATTTCTCGTCCATCGAGCTTTCGAGCTCCGCGCGGATTTCGGCAAGTTCCTCGGCGGGCTGGCCCAGCCCTTTGCTCTCGCCTTCGACGAGGTATTCGCGGGTCGAGCGGTAGAGCTGGAGGATGAGCGATTCCTTCCAGGGCGACCACGCTTCCTCGTTCGTGCCATTGGAGTCGGCGAAGGTGAAGAGGAGGAGGGCGTCGAGCCGGTGGCGGTCGCGCATGAGGCCGGCGAATTCCTCGATGACTTCGGGGTCCTCGATGTTTTTCTTGGTCGCAAAGCGCCAGAGGGTGAGGTGGTGGTCGACGAGAAAGGTGATGAGCGCGCGGCGTCCGCCGGTCACCTGGAGCCGACGGCAGAGGCGGGCGGCGAGAAGGGCGGAGCCGTCGATGTGCTCGCGGACGTTCTCGGCGCGGCCGGTGTCGTGGAGGATGAGGGCGAGGTAGAGGGCGTAGGGATCGGGGTGTTTGAGGAAAATCTGGCGGTAGAGCTCGTGATCGGGCTGGTCGTCGCTCAGGAGGAGGTCGAGTTGGTCGATGCAGCGCAGGGTGTGCTCGTCGGCGGTGTAACGGTGGAAGAACTCGTGCTGGACGAGGCAGTCGAGCGCGCCGAACTCGGGGAGGAAACGGCCGAGAACGCCACAGCGGTGCATTTGGCGGAGCGTGCGGGCCGCTTTGCCTTTGCGCTCGAGAATTTCGCGGAAGGCCTCGCGGTTCTGCTTGCGGTAGCGGAAGGGGCGGTCGATGAGGTGCCAGTGGTTTTTGATGAGCTTGCGGAGCTTGGGCGAGGGGCGCGCGTCGTGTTTCTGGCAGTAAACAAAGAGGCGGATGAGGCGGTCGGGTTCCTCCTTGAAAATGTCACTGCGCCGGGCGTCCATGCGTCCGTTCTGGATGAGATAGTCGTCGAGGGTGATGACTTCCGGCGCTTTGTTTTTTCCGAGGAAGGGGATGCGGGAGAGAAAGCCCTGATCGGCCTGGTCTTCCTGTTCGATGGCGAAAATCTCGAATACCGAGCGGGTGTGGTGGTAGATGGCGCGGGTGTGTTGATAGTAATCGCGCATGAAGGCCTCGATTTTCCGCAGGAGCGACTTTTGCGGGTAGTCGAATTCCTCGACGATCTCGCCCTGAAGCCGAAGGGTGAGGATGTCGTTGCCCTTGCCGCGGTAGTGGAGGGCGTTGCGAACGCGGTGGAGGAAGTCGAAGGCCGCCCGCATGTTGTCGGCGGCGTTGCGGGTGAGGAGTTTCTGAGCCACGAGCTCGTCGAGATCGCGCGTGCCGCGCTGGGCGTCGGTGATCCAGAGGAGGTTGTGGAAATCCCGCATGCCACCGGGGCTGTCCTTGACGTTTGGTTCCTGGAGGTAAACGGTGTTGGAAAATTTCTGACGACGTTCGCTGAGGTCGCGACGGCGCTCCTCGAAAAAGGCGTCGAGATCCTTTTTGACACATTCCTTGCGGAAGCTCTCGACGAGTTTCTCGAAGAGGGCGGGATCGCCATGGAGGAGGCGGCAATCGAACAAAGCGGTGCGGGATTGCGGCTCGCTCTTGGCTTCCGCGAGGCATTCCTCGACCGAGCGCGTGGCGGGAAGGAGCTTGAAGCCGAGATCCCAGAGGACGACCTGGATGTCGTTCAGATATTGTTTTTCGCTGCTGCTGATCTTGTTGGCCGGGCCGCTCGTCAGGAAAAGGAGATCAATGTCCGAGCCGGGGTTCAGGGTGCCGCGTCCGTAGCCGCCGTTGGCGATGACGGTGGGGCGGTTTTTTAGGGCGTGCGTCTCATCGGTGACAGCGCAGATTGTGCGAATGAGGGTGTCGACCATCGAGCAGCGGGCTTCGGCCACTTCCAGACCGCCCTGTCCCTTGAGGTGGAGCTGGCGAATGCGCTCCTCTTCGCTGTGGAGGAAGTTTTTGTAGCTCTTGAGTCGCTCGCCCACGCTTTGCGCGGAAAGATCAGGGGCGGAGAGGGTGGGGGGGCTGGTTGGGGTCGAGCTGCTCATGTGGGCGATGGAGAAGGTGGGGAATGAAGTGAAAAGTGAGAAATAAAAAAAGCCGGCGAGGGAACCCGCCGGCGGTGTGGGAGAAGGGGCTGGGGGCGGTCTCCCGTGGATCAGTGTGTGTCAGAGTCTAGCAGTTTCCTTACCAACGGGCGGCGGTGCGCAGGTGTTTGGGCAGGCCGTGCTTGGCGTAGTAGGCCCGGCCGACGGAGGTGTCGTAGAGCGAGCCACGCATGATTTTGACGTCCGCGCCTTCGCCAACGCGTTTGTAAAGGTCGATGACGTCCTTCGAGGTCATGCGGATGCAGCCGTAGGAAGCGGGGGTGCCGATGCGGTATTCCTCGGGCGTGCCGTGGATGTAGATGTAGCGGCGGAAGGTGTTGCGGTTGCCACTGTCATTGCCTTTGAGCCAAAGGATGCGGGAGACGATGGGGTCGCGGCCGGGGGCGTTCGGTTTGAGAACTTCACCGGTGCGGCGGCGGCTTTTGAAGACCGCTCCGGCGGGGGCTCCGTCTCCGATTTTTTTGGCCACTTCCATGTTGCCGAGAGGGGTTTTCTTGCTCCCGTTCTGGCTGCCGAGGCCGAATTTCGAGGTTGAGACGGGGTAGGCTTTGACCGGTTTGCCTTTGCTGAGGAGGAGCATTTCCTGATCCCGCACACTGATGAGCATGGTGCTGTGTTGATCCTCCTTCACGCCACAACTGGGAAGGCCGAGGGAGAGAGTGGCAGCGGCCACTCCAGCGAAGAGAATTTTCAAACGCTGTTTGATTGTCATCATCTGCTATCAGTTAGTCTTTATTGAGAGAAGCAGGGACGAAGCGTTGAAAATTCAGCATTTGCCCCAGTGAAGTTAAGGAAGTGTAAAAGAAACCCACGGGGAAGGGAAGCAATAAAATGGCGGAAGGGTAATTTCCGGCGAAAGCGGCGTCGAGGACGACGAAGAGGAAGAAGAGGCCGAAGATGAGTTCGAAGACCGGCGTGAGGTTTTTGAGGGCCTTGTAGTGGCTTTTTTTCCAGCTGACGGCGGGTTTTTCCGCGCCAATGCCATATTTCGGGGTGCGGACGAAGCCGGTTTCGTGGTTGAAGACGGCTTCGAGAACGGCCTTGGCGTTGTTGATCGACATCCCGATGCCGAGGGCGAGGAGGAGGGGGAGGTAGATGATTTCCTTCCACCAGCGGTCGGGCTGGAGGGCGCGCTGGGCGGCGGTGTAGAAGAGGACGACCGAGACGGAGGCGAAGAAGAAGATGGGGATGTCCACGGCGAGACGGGTCCAGCCGGAGAGCTCGGGGCCCCATTCGTTTTTAGGGAAGATGAGGAAGCAGAGGGTGACGAGGAGGAGGTAGGCGTAGTTCGAGGTGAGGTGCGCGGTCGCTTCCAGTTTAACGTGGAGGGGGAACTTGCTGCGCCAGATGGAAGGGAGGCATTTTTTGCAACATTGGATGGAGCCTTTCGTCCAGCGGTGTTGCTGGTTTTTGAAGCCGGCCATGTCGACGGGGAGTTCGGCGGGGGTTTCCACTTCTTTGAGGAAGATGAATTTCCAGCCCTTGAGCTGGGCGCGGTAGGAGAGGTCCATGTCCTCGGTGAGGGTGTCGTGTTCCCAACCGCCGGCGTCGGCGATGGCTTCCTTGCGCCAGATGCCGCCGGTGCCATTGAAGGTGAAGAAGCGGCCGGAGCGGTTGCGAGCCGTCTGTTCGAGCTCGAGGTGGCCGTCGAGGAACATCGCCTGGATGCGGGTGAGGAGGTTGAAGTTCCGGTTGAGGTGGCCCCAACGGGTCTGGACGAGGGCGATCTTCTCGTCGGTGAAGTGGTGGATCGTTTCCTGGAGGAGTTCGGGATTGGGGACGAAATCGGCGTCGAGGATGAGAACGAAGTCGCCCGTGGCGGTTTGGAGGCCGTTTTCGAGAGCGCCGGCTTTGTATCCGGTGCGGTCCGTGCGGTGGATGAAGTGGGCGTCGAAGCCCTCGGAGACGAGGCGGGCGATGCCTTTTTCCGAGATCTCGACGGTTTCGTCGGTGGAGTCGTCCAGGAGCTGGATTTGCAGCTTGTCCTTGGGGTAATCGAGCTTGGCGACGGAACTCAGGAGGCGGTCGACGACGTGTTTTTCGTTGAAAACAGGAAGCTGGACGGTGACTTTGGGGAGCTCGCTGAAGCGGGAGGCGGGCTCGGGGCGCTTGTGGCCGTGACGGAAGTAGAGAAAGAGGATCGTCAAGCGGTGGAAGCCGAAGCCGGCGAGGCCGACGAGGACGAGGGTGTAGCTGAGGTACCAGAGCCAAGAGGAGAGATTGTCCATGAATGTATAGGTAGTGTTTGGGATGACTTCCGGTGCCAGACAGAAATCCGCCGCCGGCGGCATTTCATGTTACGGGGGAAATGTCAAGGATCCTTCTGTTTTTCTTGGTCGTCTGATTTTTTTGTGCCCGGCACTTTTCGCGGATTGACTGTTCAAAAGAACTGTTTATTTTCGCTCTGTGAGTGAGCCTTTGAGAGCCTTGTTCGTCGATATGGACAGTTATTTCGCGTCGGTGGAGCAGCAGAACCGTCCGGAGCTGCGGGGGCGGCCGGTGGGGGTGGTGCCGGTGATGGCGGAGAGTTCGTGTTGCATTGCCGCGAGCTATGAGGCGAAGGCCTTCGGGGTCAGGACGGGGACGCGGATTTCCGAGGCGCGAGTGATGTGTCCGGGGATTGTTTTTGTGCTGGCGGAGCATGGGAAGTATATCGAGACCCATCATCGGGTGGTAGAAGTGGTGGAGAGTTGCATTCATGTCGAGCGGGTGATGTCGATTGACGAGATGGTGTGTTGGCTGCCTTATAATTGGCGGGAGCGGGCGTTTTTGCTGGATTTGGGGCGGCGGATCAAGGAGCGGATGGCGGCGGAGGTGGGGGAGTGGGTGAGGTGTTCGATCGGGGTCGGGCCGAACGGGTATTTGGCGAAAATCGCCTCGAAGATGGAAAAGCCGAACGGCCTGACGCTGTGGGAGGACGGGCGGGACTTGCCGGAGGCGCTGTTTCCTTTGCCGCTGGGGGAGCTGCACGGGATCGGGCGGAACATGGAAGCGCGCCTGCGCGGGGCGGGAATTCAATCGGTGCGGGATCTTTACCGGGCGGAGAAAAAAGTCCTGCGGGGAATCTGGGGCGGGGTCGAGGGGGAGCGGCTGTGGCACCGGCTGCGCGGGGAAGTGATCCCGGTGGAGGAATCCCGCAAGCGGACGGTGGGTCATAGTCACGTTCTCCCGCCGGAGGAGCGGGTGCCGGAGCGGGCGGTCGCGGTCCTGCACCGGCTTGTGCAGAAGGCGGCGACACGCATGCGGCATTACGGGATGCTCGCGGGGGCGATGGAGATTTCCCTGCGTTTTGTGCGCGGGGAGCGCTGGACGGAGGGGGCGGTCTTTCAGGAGTGCGCGGATTCCTTGTTTTTTTCGCGACTGACGGCGCGTTTGTGGCGTCGGCGACCGGAGGGGGCGGGTTTGGTCTTGCAGGTCGGAGTCGTTTTTTTTCGGCTGGTGGAGCGGGAGAATTACACGCCCTCGCTTTTTAGCCGGGTGGATGTGAAGCGGGAGCGCTTGAACGAGGCGCTGGACCGGGTGACGGAGCGCTTTGGGAAAGGGGCGCTCTATTTTGGCGGAGCGCACGGCGCGGTGGGCTCGGCCCCGATGCGCATCTCCTTCACGCACATTCCGGAGGTGAAAGTGGAGGAATAGGAGCGGATGCGTTTGACAAGGGGGGGGAGGGGTTTCAGGGTGGGGACGTTGAAAGCCGTGGCAACGAGCCGCGTATGAACTTCAGATTATAAGAAAGGAAACTTGATGAAAAAAACGACGAAATGGATGATTTTTGGAGCGCTGGCCCCTGCCGCTTTCCTCCTGGGTGCTTGTCAGGAAAAGGTGGTTGAGAAGATGGT
>JBNNED010000381.1:0-11107 GCA_050285825.1 Verrucomicrobiales bacterium
CTTCATGAAGAAGATGATGTGCCGTTTCATCGAAATGGACTACGATCGCGGCTTACTCATGCTCAAGGACTTGCTGGAACGCGGCGAGGTCCTCAGCAAGCTCACCTTTTCGCCCCGAGTTGCCGTCGCCAGCACGCCCTACGTCGGGATCACGCGCGAGTGCCCCATCGCGGAACTCGGAGATCACATGGAAGGTGATTTCAAGAAGCTCCGCGACTGGTCGCTGGACAAAGGGCTCAGTCCCTGTCGCCCGCCTTTTTCCATTTACGAGAAATGGGACCTCAAAAAAGGCCTGGCCCGCTACACCGCGGCCTACCCGCTCGACGAAATCCCGGACGAACTCCCCGACGGAGCGGCTCGTGGCGAGCTCCCAGCCTGCGAGTCCTTCGTCGTCACCCACCAAGGCTCATACCACCATCTCGGCAACGCCTGGACGGCCGGCATGATGCGGGCGAAAGCGAAAGCCTTTCGGCAGAGTCGCCGGATCATGCCCTTCGAGACTTACCCGAACAATCCCGACAACACAGCGGAAGAAGACCTCCTCGCCCTCGTCCACTTCCCGTTGAAATAATCACCCCTTCCGGCGGCGGAGCAGCCCGAGACTACCGAGAAGAGCCAGAAGCCCGATGGAAGGTTCAGGAACGGGCACCGGGCCAGTGAATAAAAAGTTATCCACCGTAAAATCGACTTAATCCCCGTTAAGCCCGGTACTAAATCCAATGTAACGAATGCTCTCGGGATTCGTGCCATAAGGAAATTCCTCTGAACTGGTATTCCCAATATTCATATCAAGCTGAGCCCCATCTATAAAAGCCGTTGCCAACCATTGACTGCCTGACGTGTCGAGCTGGATGACAAAGTTGTGTGTCGCACCTTGGCTAGCTGTCGTCGTATAACTGTAATTGGCACCAGGTCCCGCAAAGGCAATCACGTCACCTGTGTTGCGATACAGCAGCCAGGGAGAGGCACCTAGGACATTAAGTGCCTCATTGTCAACTTGAGCGGAGGTGAAGCCAATGCCAAACCAAGAATCACCAGTCCCACCAACCGGAGTCGTAACATCCATCGAAATCTGATAAACCCCGGGATTACTTACGAAGTAACCGGCACCCATATCCAAGAGAATATTGCGGGCATACTGAGGATTCGCAAGCAGCCCCCCCGCTCCATCCCCGCGGATTTGCGTCGTATTGGTCACCCATGAATTGTCGTTGACCTCATTGATAAAATTGACGCCGTCCTCGCTGCGCCCATTGATCCCGGCTCCGGAAGCGACATTGTCAAAATTATCTGACACAAGGATCGCCGCTTGAGAAACGGAAGCATAACAAAAAGAGCCCAAAACAGCTAGAAACGTAGTCCTTTTCATCAGGCGCAAGGTAAAGAGCCACAACGATCTGTCAAACGCCAATAGCTTGATCGCCACCGCAGAAAGCTCGCCGTTCACCCCTGCTGTGCTCGGCGGACCCGGATTTTCTCGCCTTGCTCGAAGAGCGGCAGGAGTTTTTCCCGAATGTGCGTGAAGCCCGCCTGCAGGCCGTTTGCTTGATACACGCGACCGATTTCCGCCTCGACGGAGGTCGGGTTGCCCACCTTGCGCAGAAAGTCGTTCGTGGTGAAGCGGATGAAGGCCTCTCCATCGATTTTTCCACCTGTTTCCAGCAGCCACTCGCGCGCGAACAAAGCCAACACCGCGTCCCCCACCCAGGCCTCGGCCCGCTCCTGATCCAATTCCTCTTCGCTCTTCTTCGCTGGTTTCATGACGTCGTTTTCGGCTGCCTTTTCTCCATCCGGTCACGCATCGCACGCTCGTTTTCCAAGTCCCAATAATTACTGTGTAACTCGATGAAGACGCTGGAGTAAGGCAGAGCTGTCTTCGATTTCAAGACGAGAACGGCAAATTTTTTCGATTCACTCTCGAGTAGGAGACCGAGCGAGCGGTAATCCATCTCACGTGTCCCGTGACCGTGTAGGGCTTCTTTGAGCTGAGCGCGAAAGAGATCCATGCCGGGAGCCCGGTCGTTACTCACGAAAGGCAATTCCTTGGCCGTCGTGAAAAAGGGCTTCACGCTGTCGGAATAATCAAGGCTCGTCACCACCTCGTCCAGAATGTCGGGGATTTCCCCATCCACCACCAACGTGCGCACGCCACGGCGGGAATGGACGGGAAAGGAGGCCTCGGCCACGACAATCCAGTTCCCATACCCCATCGAATCCACCTCTCGCCGCACCGCATCCGCCCAAGGACGGGGCGCGGGAGCCGCCGACACGCGATCGCGCTCCAGCCGCTCGGAGGCGCAACTGGAGATCAGAGCGAACGAGAACCAGAGAGAGTGGAGGAGGAGATTTGGAATGCGCATTTCGTTTGGTATAGGGTCCGTCGGGCGGCAAACAGTCACATAAACTTTGCGCCCGCTTCTGCCAAGGGACTTCTTTCGCCACGCGTCAAAGAAACGTGCGCCGCGAAGGGCTGCCCCTTCATTTTTTTCCGTGTGTAAACCAGCCCGTTACTGCGGCTGTCCACGTAAGGATGATCGATCTGCGCGGGATCTCCCACCAGGACCAGCTTGGAGCCCCGCGACATCCGCGTGACCACCGTCTTAGCCTCCTGGGGCGTCAGTTGCTGCGCTTCATCGAGGATGAAAAAGCGGTTCGGAATCGAGCGACCTCGAATATAGCAGAGCGCCTCGATCTCGATCAAGCCCTGCTCCATCAAGACCTCGTACGGTTTTTTCGCCCCGCCATCCGGCTCCTTGCGCGGCTGCTTGCGCTTCGGACCCTGCGGCACCGGCGGCATCATCAAGAGCTCCAGGGCATCGTAAATCGGCTGCAACCAGGGACGCATTTTCTCGTCCAAATTCCCCGGCAAAAAGCCCAATTGCTCGCCCATCGCCACCACCGGCCGACTCACCGTCAGCCCGTTCATCTCCCGCTGGAACATGAGATGCAGCCCCGCCGCCATCGCCACCAGCGTCTTCCCCGTTCCGGCCTGGCCGAAGCAGGTGATCAAAGAAATGTCCGGGTTCAACAAAGCGTCCAGCAGGCACTTCTGCCCCAGATTCAGGGGCTTCAAATGATGCCCGTCCGGAATGCGAATCACCTCGGGATGCAACAAACGCACGAATTTCCCCTCCGCCGAAAAGCGCGCCGGCATGGTCTGCTTTTCGCCCGCCTCCAGCATGACATATTCGTTCGTCACCAGCCCCGCCGCCAGCTCCTCCGGCACCTCCAGCTCGCCAGAACTCGCGAAGCGCTGCAACTCGTTTCCATCGACCGGCACCCAGGCCATTTCCTTGCCCGAGGCCTCCTGCACCTCCACCTTGTCGTTCAGATAATCCTGACAATCGAGCCCCACCGCCCGCGCCTTGAGCTGCATGTTCAAGTCCTTCGTCACCAAAGCCACCGGCCCCGGCAAATTCTCCTGCAACATCAGCCCCGCCGCCAAAATGCGGTGATCGACGCGCTCCCGGTCGGGAAAAATACGGTGAAACTGCCGGAGCTGCGCGCTGCTCTTCTCGCACGAAGCCGGATCGTAAATCAGCAAACGCACCGTGCCGCCTCCCTCCGTCGCCACCCCTGCCGTCACCGACTTCGCGGTCGAAAACAAGGCACTCAGCTCGCGGTGGACCTTGCGCGCGTTCGCCCCCCGCTCCGTCTGCTCGTTTTTGAAGCGATCGAGCTCCGACAAGACATCCGCCGGAATGCACAAGTGATTCTCCGCAAAGCGGTTCAAACAACCCGGATCATGCAGCAGCACATTCGTATCGAGCACGTAATTCTTCCCCACCTTCGACGGCGCGAGAATGCCCGCCCGCTTCTTCTGCTCCTTACTCATCTGGCCCGATCTCGGCCCGCTCCCCTGCCCTTTTCCCTCGTCGAACAAATGCACCTGCGGATCCTGCTGTGTTTTCATCATGGCTTAATCGCCCTTTCCGGGCATCCGGCGGAGAAGTGAGAATTCAGAACCAAACCCGCCGGGAGCTTGCCACTGAACGAACGGGGAAACTTCTCGCCGTTTCATTAAGACAAATGAATTATCCACAAAGCTCAGCGCTTGGCAACTGATTTTTCTCCAAGAGGCCGCGCAAGTCCGCTAAGCCTCTGGCAAGCAACAAGAAAGCGGCGCCCCCTCGTGACTTGGCCAGCAGAGAGCTGGAGCGAATTCACTTCTCCCCCGCCCGAGCGCTCCCGCCCGCCTGCGCCTCTTCCCCCTCTTCTGGCGAGGAGTCAGCGTGCAGCTTGTCCAGCTTCTCCGCGCGCACGACGATCCCCATGGCCTTGGCCCGCTTTTCCCACAAGGCCCGCGCGACAGCTTGCATGTCGACGTTCTTGTCAGCTTCATCGACGATTTCCGTCCCCAGCAAAGTCTCCACCACGTCTTCCATCGTGACCACCCCGTCCATGCCGCCAAAGGAATCCATGACCAAGAGCATGTGTTGCTTCTCCTGCGTCATAATCTGAAAGGTGCTGTAAATCGACGAACGCCCGTCCACCGCCTTCAGGGGCCGGATAAACTCCCGCAAACTCGCCTCCGCCACCCCGTCCTGCAGCGCCGCCGCCATGACATCGCTTTTGAGGACAAAGCCCGTGATGTGATCGCGATCCTCTTCGTAAACGGGAATGCGCGAAAAAGGCGTCTTGAGCGTCTTATCGAGAAATTCCTTCACCGGCGTGGTCTGGCGCAGCGCGTAAACCACCGTGCGCGGCGTCATGATGTCTTCGACCTTCGACGACTTGAAGCGGAACAAGTTACGCAAAATCTTCCCTTCCTCGTCGTCCAGCTCGCCCGACTTCGAAGAAACCTCGGCCATCGCCGCCAATTCCGCGCGCGACACCCCGTGCCCGCCCCCGTGCCCGCCGAACATGCGCGTGATCAAGCGCAGCGCCGGCAAGGGCCAGGGCGGCAGATAGGTCAGCGCCCAGATCATAACGCGCAGAATGTAAGTCGAAGGTGCCGCGAGCTGACGCCAGAGCTTCGCCCCGATCGTTTTCGGGATGATTTCGGAAAAAACCAGCACGAACAAGGTCAGCACGCCCGCGAAAATCGACTCGCCGGTGTCATCATAAATCACTTTCCACTGCGCCCCCGCTCCCGCCGCGCCCATGGTGTGGGCGATGGTGTTCAGGGTCAGAATCGCGGACAAAGGATCATCCACATGAGCCTTCATCTTGGCCAATTTCGGTGCGTAGCCTTTCTTCGCCCCCAATTCCTGCTGGATGAAACCCGGCGTGATCGAGAGGAACACCGCCTCTAAGATCGAGCACAGGAACGACACCCCCAGCGCCAGCAGCACGTAAAAAATCAACAGACCCATCTCTCAAAAATCCACGCGGGTCATACCGGGAGGGTCCCGGTCACTTGATTCATCTTCCCCCTCTGGCTCCCTTCGACCACTATTTTGACATTCATTGATTTTTTGCCGCTCTGGCTGCGAGCAATACATGCTAGCACCAGTCGGCACGGACACAAGCAGGAACCCCGCCACTCTTTACCAAACTTTTTGTCCCTCTTCGTCGTACGGCAGCCAGAGAAGGGCCACCGCCGTGACGTCGATGTCTTTTTTATAAGGTTTCACCTGCTCGTTCTCCAGCACCGTGCGACTCGCATCGTAGCGCGCCTCCAGCTCCGCCACTTCCTCCTGCAGCTCCGCTTCCAGCGCCCTCAGCTCGCGCTCAATGAGCTCGACCTTGTCCTCGGCAATGCCCACATCCTGCCGCTGCTCGAAGGCTCGCGTCGCTCCACTCGTCAGGCTGCGCCGCGATTTCCGACCGCCCAGCAGCCCCCCGAGTAGTCCTCCGACAATGCTCACGCCCGCCTTCCACGTCGCACTGCTGGCCTGCGCTTTTTCCTTATCGAGGGCGATTTCCGCCCGCTCGAGCTGCCCTTGTTTCGTCTTGAGCTTCGAGGCATACTTGTCGCGGAGCTCCTCAACGGCCTCATCGCGGATTTCCCGCCCTTTCAAGGCCAAACGCGCCCGAAAATCCCCCTCGCTCTCGCCCAGCTTCGAGTACATGTCGTAAAGATCGGCGTGGAATAAATTCACCCGCTCCTTGCGATAAATCCAATCGGCGAACTCGTCCTCGACCGGTTTGTAGTTGTCCGCATTCATGGCGTAGCCCGGCAACTCGGCAAAACCCGCCCCTTCCACCGGCTTGTCCGTCAGGGACTTCAGCGGAATGGTGCAGCCGAGGTCTTCCGCCCAGTCGATTCCCTTTTTCCCAATCGGATTGACAAAGCGCAGGAGCCGAGAGCCCTCCAGGCCCGCCTTCGCGGAGGAAAAATGCACCTCCGCCTCGCGCAGGAGCGCCGGTCGATAAGTCACCCCCTCCGCCTCGCCCGCGATCGGCGCAAAAAACTCGTCCACCCCCCGCCCCACGACCGGGCGCTCGCCTTTCGGAGCTTCCGGAGCCGAACTCATCGCCATCGGATTCGCCGCCGGCGCCGAGGCCTCGCTTTTCGCCTCAAAAAGCCCGCGCTTCGGGTCCATGAGCGTCTTGATCTGCCGCCGCTGGAGCGGACCGCGCAGATAACTCATGACCCAGCGCACATGCATCAGCACCGGGCCGTCCTCGTGCACGTTGTTCATCAAAAAGACCCGGCTATCGAGCCCCGAGAGCATTTTTTCGATCTCCGCCCGCTTGAAGCCGCCGCCCTGCCCGCTCGCCGCGCTCTCCAGCCCGTCCAGCACCCGCGCCTTGTCGCGCTCGGTCTGGAGCCGACCCAGCCACCACGTTCCCATGTTGGAAAGCGCCTTGTAATCCAGATCCACCGGGTTCTGCGTCGCCACCAGCACCCCCAGCCCGAAGGCCCGCGCCTGCTTGAGCATCGTCATCATCGGCTTCTTGCTCGGCGGATTGGCCGTCGGCGGCAGATAACCGTAAATCTCATCCATGTAGAGCAAGCCCCGCAGGCTCGTCGTGCCACTCTGCGCCCGCATCCAGCCGAGCATCTGGTTGAGGAGCAGGGAGACGAAAAACATGCGTTCGGAGTCGCTCAGATGCGCGATGGAAAAGATGGAAATCCGCGGCTTGCCCTCCTCGCTGTACATCATTTTCTGGATGTCGAGCGGCGGGCCTTCCAGCCAGGTCGAGAACCCGGGACTGGCGAGGAGATTGTTGAATTTCAAGGCCAGCCCCTGTCGGTCTTTCGACGACATAAACGACTCCAAATCAATGACACCGATCTTGCCAAAATCCGGCTTCTGAATCGAGCGGATCAAGCTTTCCAAGCTCAGCGACTTCTCCTTGCCCCATTGATCCTGGAAAATGGCACTCAGTAAGATCGCCTCCGGGCTCTGGATGGGGTCGGCATCCACCCCGACCAGGGAGAGCAGCGACGAGACCGTGCTCTCGATCCGCTCGCCCAGCAACTCGCCGTCGTCCATGACCTCGAAAGGCGGCACCTCCAGCGAACTCAGAATCGACACCGGAATGCCCGCTTGCGAGCCCGGCGTGAAAATATTGATATCGACCTTCTCCTTGAACTGCCGGATGCGCTCCGGCCCCTGCCCCCATTCCGCCAGCCCCTTCTCCCACATCGCCGCCGTCTTCTCCGCGAACTCCGGCACCGTCGCTCCCTTTTTCCGCGCGTCATCGGCATTGATCCACGGCTCGAAATCCGCCCCCTTCAGCTCGGGAAAAGCCAGCAAGAGATTCGCGATATCTCCCTTGGGATCAATGACAATCGCCGGAATGTGATCCATCGCCGCCTCCTCCAAAAGCCCGATGCAAAGCCCCGTCTTACCCGAACCCGTCATCCCCAAAACCACCCCGTGCGTCACCAAATCCTTCGAGTCATACAAGACCAAATCATCCCCGATCTGCCGCGACTCCGGATCATAATTTTTCCCCAAATAAAAGGCTCCCAGCTTCTCGTAATCGCTCACATCAATCGCCATAACATACCCATAGACAAATCCACCCCAATGAAAAGCCACGAAGAAATTTTTCCACCACGCCCGGCCTCCCGTCTTTACTCAGCATCCCTCTCCTCCTAAAAAAAACTCCCACACCCGCATGTTCGAACAAATTTAAAAATACCCGAAACTATCGAAGTAGAGAACGCCCAGCCCCGCCATATCAAATCCCTACATGTTCTCCAGCACCACACCAAAGCCGAACCCAAACTATCCCTCCTCCATCAAACTTTCACTGGCGAACTGTAACGATGTCACGCAACTATCATCTCACCCAAGATCAAGAAACCGTGACGGGCATGTTTTGGCTGCCTGAGGACAAAAAAAATTCGTTTCCGGGCCGACTTAGTATGGAGCTAGGCAAACGAGCTCGGCTAGAAACAGCCCAGTTCAACTATGGCGGATGGTCAAACATGTTCCCTGGAGCACCAAAGTCAATGCAAGGTGAAAAGCTGCATTTACAGGGGCAAGAAGTTACCAGAGCTATGCGTGCTCCATCGCATCAGGTGATCCATGGTCATGATGAGCATGGTAAGGAAATCACCCTGATGAAAGCGATTTCTGGCGGATCTGGTGGCACCCTCGCTATGAGCCGACAGATCTACGATTGTCACTCGGCTGTGTTCGGTGCGTTGCTCACCCCCGAGCATGACCGATTCAGCGGTCTTCGTTTACGGGTCGATCATTTAGACGAATGGGTTGGACGTTGTGCCTTCCAACATCACGCGGAAACCTACGAAGATCACGATGGTAAAAAGCGCCTCGCGAAATTGACCGTTCCCGTCGCCAAACAACTTTCCATTCCCCTTAACCTCACCGACTACCATGCGAGTCAGTTTTTCTGCGCGTGGAACATGAGCTGCGGCACGCAACGGTTTGAACTCAATGGCAAGGTTTACCTGGACCTTTTGTTCGTCGATCCTAAGCCATGGAAAGAAGTTCTCACAGAACTCCACCGCTGGGAATGGTTATTCAGCTTGGCTACCCGCGATACGCTAAACTTGTCCTATCTAGAACTCTACCCAGCTACCGCTGATAGTCCTCCCACCGATTTCCCATCAGAAGGTTGCCCGGTGTGGATTAAACGCCGCAATTCAAGCCTCCCAGCTCATCCAAAACGCACCGCACACGATTTTCACTTCACTTTTCAAGATGTTGAAAGCCAGTTCGCTGATTTGGTCGGGCGTTGGCAAAGACTGCAAATAACAAATGGCTGGGAAGCAGTGCTTCACCGCTTCTTTGCAGTTACCTGCCCGCGGAATCTTTATTCAAACGAGCAGTTTCTCTTTTTAGCTCAAGCCGTAGAGTCCATGCATAGGGGGCGTTATGGTTCGCATAAACAGAATGTGGATCTCCAGCAGGCAGCTAAGACAGCATGGGAAAATGCACCGCATGGCCTTCAACAATTGATTGGCAAAAAGAAAGCCTTTCAAGACCGATTTCGCAAAACCCGCAACTACTGGACTCACTACGGTGAACCCGGTCCGGCAACTGACGAGCAGGTACTGGATGATCTGGACTTAATCAAGTTCTCTCAAAATCTACGTTTCCTCATAGAGGCTGCCTTACTCCAAGAACTCGGAGTCCCGGAATCCTACGTTGAGAAAGTTTGGAGTGGTCAATGGCGAGCGCATTGGATATCTTTTTGATTTACCCCAGCCTCAAATTCGACAGATCGAAAACCAGCTCAACAACGAATCCCTAGATTACTTGAGAGCCTGACTCCCAGTGCTTTCTCGAAAAAAATCTTGGGATCGGTTTAGCATGGAAGTTTGGCACTCCGTAGCCTGCCATCATCATGAGCTCATCTTAGCGCTGGAAGCACTCACTCAACCATGGTGGCAGGCGACCCATTCGCTGGTGCCGTCGGTGTAGAATTCTTCTTTCCAAATCGGGACGCGGGATTTGACTTCGTCGATGACGTAGCGGCAGGCCTCAAAGGCTTCTTCCCGGTGAGGCGAGGACGCTCCGACCCAGACGGCGAGGCCGCCGATGTCCAGCATCCCGACCCGGTGGACGCAGCCGACGACGGTCTCGGGCCATTTTTCCCGGGCTTCCGCGAGGATCCGCGCTCCTTCCTTGAGAGCCAGGGCGCGGTAATCGGTGTATTTCAGGGCCTTCACCGAGCGCCCGTGGTGGTGGTCCCGCACCCAGCCCTCGAACGAGACGTAGCCGCCCAGAGAGGGCTGCCAGATCGTGCGCTTGAGCTCTTCCGGGCTGAAATCTTCCTCGCGTATCTCAAACATCATGACTCTTCATTCAACCGCCACACGAGGGTGGCATGAAACCGATCTCCGCACCCTCCGCAAAGCCTTCCTCCCAGTCCACAAATTCATCATCAAGCGCGGCCCGCACCGCCTCCAACGGCATTTGCAGTCCCCGCGAGAGACTCAGCTCGGTGTAAAGCTCGCTCAGTCGCTGCGCGCGCGTGCTCACCTTCTCCTCGCTCCGTCCGGCGCGCGCTCCGAGAATGCCGAAGTAACTCACCGTCACCGTTTTTTCGGCACTCAGCGCCCGCCGGATTTCCGCTGCTTCTTCCGGCGTGTTGGCATTATCGAGAGCGCCGGGGACGACGGGATCGAGCTCCGTCACGACCAGCGAGTCATCTTCCAACAAGCGCCGCGCGCAGAGTTTTTTCTCCGTCACGGCCGCGCGCACGACTTCCGCGCTTGTCGGCTCCCAGATCGCACACAGCGGCTCCGGTCGCCCGTCGTGTTCACTTTTAAAACAAGAGACCTGCGCCGACTCGTCCCGAGCCGCGACTAAGGCCGCCAAAGTCCCGGCGTCCAGTCGCGGCAAGTCGCAAGCCACCACCAGCCACGCCGACTCCGGCCTTTTCCGCTGCGCCGAAGCGATGGCCCCGAGCGGCCCGACGTCGCCAAAGCCATCCCGAATCACGCCGTCGGCTCCCTCCGCCGCGCTTTCCTGATCCGCCCGCAGCGAGAGTTCGGAGGTGATGCCCTGCGAGCGGAGCAGTTCGCACACGACCTCGATCTGCGATTTGCCATCGCGGTAACTCAGGCCCGCCTTGTCCGTGCCCATGCGACGCGAGCGCCCGCCCGCGAGAACGAGGCCGCGCAGATTCCCCTCACTCATCGCCCACCTCCCAATGTCCGGATTTTCCGCCGTCTTTTTCGAGCAAACGCGTCTGTTCGATGACGATCCCTTTGTCCAAGGCCTTGCACATATCG
>JBNNED010000382.1:0-3554 GCA_050285825.1 Verrucomicrobiales bacterium
CGACTCCAAAGCTTCCGCCAAGGCACCCTCCAGCTCGTCCGGTGCGCAAATCCGCAAGTTCAGCTCGCCGCCGGCCTCCGCAAAAATCTCGCGCAGGCGCGCCACGCGGCTTTCCTCGGCAAAAAACCCCTCACCGGACTCCCGGTTGATAACGACATCGTAACGCCCTGACATGCAGGGGCATTCTAGCACGAAATCCGAATCCGCGAGAAAAATTCCACGCTCAGCCCAGCTTTTCCCGTGCGGCGCTTTCCAGCTCCGCCAACTTGTCCCGCTCGGGAGCCGCGCCGCGCGCCATCTCGGGTCGCCCACCACCTTTTCCTCCCGCCAAAGCCGCGAGCTCACGCAGGAGATCTCCCGCCTTCAGCCCTTCCGCCAATGCGGTCTCGCCACAATACGCGCCCAGGTGCAGCTTCTCACCGTCATCGACGACCAGGAAGCCCGCTCCGGCGTGCTGTTTTTTCTTCAGCCCATTCAACAGCTCCTGCAAGAGCGCGGGATCGCCTTCCTGGCACAGGACAATCGCCCCACCGGCCTCGACCAAGCGCGCCAGCGCCTCGTCAGCCTGCGCCGCCGCGGCCGAAGCCTGCTTTTTCTTCACTTGTTTCTCCGCCGAAATCCCAGCCTCGCGCAGAGCCGCAACGTGCGCCTCTTCTTTGGCAATAACCTCGTTGATCTGCGCGATATCGCCTTTCTCGACGAGGAGCGCGGCCATCAAATGCGGGCGCTCACCCACCACCACCGGCTCTTCGCCCAACCCGCGCAGGGCGGCGTTCGCCTCTTCCAACTTCCCACGCAAGGCCTCTTCCTCCGCAATCAATCCCTCGCTCAGCTCGTGCAGATACGCCCAGGCCGAATCTCCACACACCGCTTCGATGCGCCGCACGCCGCTGGCAATCGCCCCCTCGCTCTTGATCTTGAACAAACCGACCTCGCCAGTCCTTCGCACGTGCGTCCCTCCGCAGAGCTCCATGGCATAGCCATCAAGAGCCTCCGCCTCACCGCCGATCTGGACGACGCGCACTTTTTCGCCATACTTATCACCAAAGAACTGCATCACGTCCGCCCGTTCCTTGACCTCGGCGTGCGGTCGTTCCGTCCACGAGACCAGATCATCCGCCGCCACCGCCGCGTTGACCTTTTCTTCAATCGCACGCAAGTCCTTCTCTTCCAGCGCTCCGCTGTTGAAGTCGAAACGCAGCCGGAATTCATCGACCGACGACCCCTGCTGGGCCGCTTCCCGTGAAACCGCTTCGTGCAAGGCCCAGTGCAGCAAATGCGTCGCGGTGTGATGAGCCTCGATGGGACGACGTCGCTTCACATCCAAACGCAAGCGCACGGCCTCGCCGACCTTCACCCGCGCGTCTGCCGGCACCGCATGCGCCCGCGCCGCCCCCACCTGCTGAACCGCCGCCACGGGCAGCTCTTGCCCCTCCGACACCAGCACGCCCGTGTCGCCTGCCTGACCGCCCATTTCGGCGTAAAACGGAGTTTTGTCGGTGATGACAAACAAGGAATCATCCTGCGGGTGCACCTCCAGCACGAGCGCCTCGCACTCGTCTTCCTCGAAGCCCGTGAAAGCCGTCACCGCCTCACTCGCGATGTCCAGGGCCCGCACCACGGCACTCGATTGCGCCGCGCGCGCCCGCTCCCGCTGCTCTTCCATCAAGCGCTCGAAACCCGCCTTATCCAGCGTGATTCCCCGCTCCAAACACAGCAACTCCGTCAAATCAACCGGGAAGCCAAAGGTGTCATAAAGCTCGAAAGCCACCGCTCCGGAGAGCACGCCTTTCTCGACTTCCGCGTAGGCATCTTCAAAGCGCTTCATCCCGCGATCCAGGGTCTCGTTGAAGCTCGCTTCTTCGCGTTCCAAAGTCACACGCACCGCCGCTTCCCGTTCTTTGAGCTCGGGAAAAACCCCGCCCAGTTGCGAGACCAAGGTCGCCACGAGTTCCCCGAAAAAGGGCTTGTTACCGGAAAAACCGAGCTGCCGACCGTAGCGAACGGCCCGACGCAGAATGCGCCGTAACACGTAATTCCGTCCCGTGTTCCCCGGTAAAATCCCGTCTGCAATCGAGAAACTCAGCGTCCGCAGGTGATCCGCGATGACGCGGAAAGCCACCGCCGTCTTCATCTCCTCGGAAAAGGCACTCCGGTCCGCCCCCGGCTCCGGATAAACATCGACGTATTTTTTCCCGCTCAGCTCTTCCAGCTTGCGGAAAATCGTCTGGAAAACATCCGTCGCGTAGTTAGTCGGTTTTTGCGAGAAATCGGTGAAACCCTTCGTGTTCTGGATCAGGGAGCAGGCTCGCTCGAAGCCCATGCCGGTATCGACATGCTTCGCCGGCAGCTCCCGGAAAGTCCCGTCCGCCTCGGCGTTGTATTGAATGAAAACGAGGTTCCAGATCTCGATGCAGAGGTCGCTGTCCCCGTTCACCAAACGCCCCTCCGTGTCGCCCTCCGGCGTCAAATCGACATGCAACTCCGAGCAAGGCCCGCATGGCCCCGTCTCGCCCATCATCCAGAAATTATCCTTCACATTGCCATCGACAATGTGCTTCTGCGGATCGAGCCCCTTCGCCCGGAACAAATCCGCCCAGAAATCCCAGGCTTCCTGGTCAAACTCCCCCGGATCGCCCTGCTCCTTGTTCGGCGCGTAAACCGTGGCATACAGGCGCTCCGCCGGCACCCCCCAGACCTCCACGATCAACTCCCAAGCCCAGGAAATCGCCTCCTCCTTGAAATAATCGCCAAAAGACCAGTTCCCCAACATCTCAAAAAAGGTGTGGTGGTAGGTGTCGTAACCCACATCATCAAGGTCATTGTGCTTACCCCCCGCGCGGATACACTTCTGCGTGTCGCAGGCCCGACCCGGCTCATACGGCGGCTTCTCCGTCCCCAGGAAATAAGGCACGAACTGATTCATCCCCGCATTCGTGAACAACAAACCGGGCGACTGTGGCATCAGCGAAGCCGACGGCACGGCGGTGTGTTTCTTACCGGCAAAAAAATCAAGGAAGCTCTGGCGAATCTCGGCGGAAGTCATAAGGCCCCGCCTCAACACCATAAAATCACCCCGATTCCCATGCTAAAAACGCCCCGCTCGCAAAAAATCCACTCTCTCCGTCTCTTGACGCCCCGCACATCCCGCCTAGTCTCCCCAGCATGAAACACTATCTCCTCGTCCCCGGCAGCGAAAAAAATTTCACCCTCGAAAGCCGTGAAAGCGACACCCCCCAGCCCGCCGCGGGCGAAGTTCTCGTCAAAATCAACGCCGCCTCGCTCAACTACCGCGATCTCCTCATGCTCCAGGGCGCGTCCGGCTCCGGCGGCGACGATCCCGTCATCCCCCTCTCCGACGGCGCGGGCGAAATCACCGCGCTGGGCGAAGGCGTGAGCGAGTGGAAAGTAGGCGACCGCGTCACTCCCACCTTCTTCCGCGACTGGCAGGACGGCCCCTTCTCCATGGCCTATCACAAGGCGGCCCGCGGCGGCTCCTGCGATGGCGTTCTGAGTCAATATCTCACCGCCCCCGCCCACAGCCTGACCCGCAC
>JBNNED010000383.1:0-2870 GCA_050285825.1 Verrucomicrobiales bacterium
GATTGCGGGCTTGGAATCTGCTGAGAAGTCTTTATGAGATCCAGTCTCAACACAAGATGTCTTTGCTTTCTAAAATTCAAGCTCTAGCCTGCCACCTCGTCATCATCGTGGTGAGCTTGCTCGCGGCGGAGGTGCTTTGTATGCTGGCGATTTGGCCTTGGATGCGCTTCGATCAGGGCGCGGTCGTTGTCATGGGCCTCTTCGCCCTGCCGCTGTGGGCGACCTTGCTGACCTTGATTTACACCGCGGACCGGCGCTGGCGCACTGTGCTGATTCTCCTCGCCATCTCCCTGCTTGCGGGACCCGCTCTCTATTTCTTTTCATGAAAGCTCAAAAAAGAAACCGTTTCTGGGAGCTGCACTCCTTGCTCGGCATCTCTCTCGGCCTTCCCTTATTCATCATCTTCGTCGCGGGAACTCTCGCCTTCTTCGCGCCGGAATCAGTGAACTGGACGAATCCGGAGTTTAAAGGCGCGGAAGATCCCCAGGCCGGCCTGGAAGCCGCCGTCTCCGACTTGCTCGCCAAGCACCCGGACGCCGATGAATTCTCCGTCGTCCTCGCCACCCCACAGCGCCCCGTCACCGACCTTTACCTCGAAGAAAACGGGGAGTTCCCTCATTACTGGCTGGATCCCGCCACCGGTGAACTGAGCGAGGCCACGCCGCATGATTCCGACCTCTTCCATTTTTTTGTCGACCTCCATTATTTCGAGTTCATCCCGAACGGTATTCAGCTCGCGGGCCTCATTGCCGCGCTCTTTTTCGCCATCATCCTGACCGGTCTCGTTTACCAATGGCGCACGATGGGGCGCGATCTTCAGCTGCGCAATCTCAGCTTGCAGGGGAAAAGCCGGTGGAAGCGCATCCACCGCTTCACCTCGCTCCTCACCTTGCCCTTCCAAGTGGCTTACTCCGTGACTGGCGCCGCCCTGGCGCTCGGGCTCTTTCTCGCCGCTCCCACCGTGTCCGTCTTCTTCGATGGCGATCAAGAGGCGCTCAATGCCGTCCTCTTCCCCGAGCACACGGCGCAGGCCCCGCCCGTCGCTGATGAGCCGCTCTTTCCCGTCGGGGCCGCCCTCGCCAAAGCCCAAGAGACCTGGGGGCCTGAAGTCGCCCCTCAAATCGTCCACATCGCCGGTCGGGAAGCCACCGAAGAGCGCCCCGCCTCCCGCACGATCATGGTCGAGGGCAAATCGCAGGGACTTTACTTCGTGGGAAATCACGTCATGACGATGGACGAAAACCTCGAAGTCCTTCACGCCCACACCCCCACCTCCCATCTCGGCCCCATGTTGATCGAGGCGCTCGTCAATGTCCATTTTGCCAGCTTCAATGGCTTTTTCATCAAGATCATCTTCGCTCTCTTCGGCTTGATCGTCGCTCTCTCCATCGGTGCTGGCATCTATATCCTGCTTCAGCGCCGTCCCGAGGCCAGTCGCCTGACCCGCTTCCTGCGCGTACTCACCCATTGGCAGCTCGGTGGCCTGCCGCTGGCCTGCGCCGCTTCCTTGCTGGCCGTGCAACTCGCCCCCGATAGCCCCTTGCTCGTCTTCTGGGTGGTTTATCTGCTCAGCCTCGTCGTCGCCGTGTTTTGGAAAAAAAGCCTCTTCATCTCCTGTCTCTCCGCCGCGATTCTCTTCCTCCTCCTGCCCGCCGTCTTCGCCCTCGCACACGGGGAAAGCCCGCTTCCCCTCGGCACTCCGCACGCCTGGATGATCAGCTTCTTCAATGTCTTCTTCCTCCTCATCGGCTCCTCCCTCCTCTTGCTCCTACGCCGCCGCGCGGGCTAAAAAAAGACAGGAACGCGGGCTTCAGCCCGCTTTTTTTACACGCATTGCGGGCTAAAGCGCCCAACTACGGGCACTTCACCCGCGTTCCCCCCAAGCCTGACCCGCGGAAGAAAAAGCCCACTCATGAGCCTCGTTCACCAGACCAGCCTTCACCGGATTCTGATGAACGTAGCGGAGGCAGCGGTAGAAGTGCTCCTCTTTCCTGATCACGCGGTCGAAGTAATCCGGGCTCCACAAGCGCCCGACTCTCTCAGCCCGCTGATTGATCACGCGGGCGCTCCGGCCTTTCCAGTGGCGGAGAATCTCCCCGAGCGATTGACTCTCTCCCTGGCGGACGATGAGGTGAACATGGTTTGGCATGATGCACCACGCCAGCAGGCGGTAGCTCTTACCGTGCCCAGCGAGCAGGAGCGTTTGTAAAAACGAGGCATTCGCCGGGTCGGCGAGAAGGCAAGCGCCATAGCCCGCGTCTTCATAACGAGCGATCCGGCGTCTCAGCTCGTCCCGGGCGACTGGATCATCCGGAGGCGCCTCTGTGAGAAGCTCCCGTTTCCACTTCTGCACGACCTTTGCCGGGACGGAATCGGCCGTGCGGAAAGTCACGGCCTGGAGCGCGCCGCCGTAGTCTCGGTGGGGGAGATAACCGCGCTCGTGATGCCCTTTGGGGGAGAAAGACATGCCCGCAAACCTGCCAGAGCCCCACCCCAAAACAAGCAAAGAATCGGAACGCGGGTTGCCCACATGGGAACGCGGGCTTCAGCCCGCTCTTTTTTCAGGCGTTGCGGGCTAAAGCCCGCGTTCCATTCCCTCTCTGCCGCGTTCCATTCCCTCCCTGCCGCGTTCCATCCCCGTCTTGCGGAGTGGCTTTGCTTAGCGGCTGCCGGCTTTCGCCCGGCGGGCGGCTTTGAAGGACTGGATGCACTGGAAGAGGAAAATCCCGCAGACCACGAGCATCAAAATCATCATACCCGTCGCCAAATTGAGGGTGAAGGTGCCTTTGATCGCGCTTGGGATGAGTCTGCCGAGCGGGGCGATGAAGCCGAGAAGGCCGAAGACCGCTGCGCCGTGCATTCCGAGCTTC
>JBNNED010000384.1:0-9958 GCA_050285825.1 Verrucomicrobiales bacterium
GTCTTCGTAGAAGGTCACCTTGACAACGGTCTCGCCGTCGACGGTGCCGTAGTTACCAAGAGGAGCGTCGGAGATGACGTTTGCGGTGTCTTGGTTAATGTTGACCTCAAGCACGCCGGAAGCGGTCACACGACCGGTCACGGAACGCTGATCGGAGTTCAATGCTTCGAAGGTAAGGTTGGTGAGAAGGACGTCACCACCATTGATTTCACGAATGGTGTCGATGGTCCAGACGGTTTGTGCTGGATTGGAGTTGATCCCAAGGACATCAACATCAATGTCACGGACGACGCCGCCTTCGAACTCGTAGTCACCCACTGCATCAGCGGAGGTGTCAGCCGTGCCGGTTGCGTTGGTTGCATCGAAGTCGATTTCGATTTCTTCACCAGCGTTGAAACCGGTAGCAAAGCAGCCGCCTTCACCGTTGAAGAAAGCGATCTTCAGGGACTGAAGAGGAAGCTGGGTGATGACTGGAGCCGCGATGGGCTTGTTTTTGGCATTTTCAGCGGCTTCAGCAAGCTCGTCAGCGCCTGGGGTGCTAAGGGTTACGTCGTCGTCACAGGAGACCATGAGAGCAGAGGCTGCAACAAGGGCGCTCAGTGACAGATAGTTCTTCACGTTGTATTTCATCGGTGTTTTCAATTATTTTTGTTCTGAAGGGCTCCCATAGTGAGACACCCGTCACGGCGCGAATTGTAGAAGGATGCGTGCCATGATCAAGTACTTTTGTTCCGCTTTTTTAATTTTTTTTAAACTTCCCTAGGCCCGAGACGTTTTCACGGATCGGCTCAGGACGTGATAAAGCCTTGATTTCAGAAGAATCAGGCAAGTGCCCTCTCGATCCGGAGCTTCGTCACTCACAAGTTCATGAGCACTTTCCAGAGGCAGCGAAGGAGGACGAAACGAGAACCGCTCCGCCATTTTCATCCGCTTTGGCATTTTCATCAGACGGAAAATGTCGGATGCTCGGGCATGGCCACGAAGAAACTGGTGCGCGTCGAGCCCATCGCCCTCATTCCCACGCAGGCGGGAGCGGCGGTTTTCCTGGGCGACGGGAAGAAAGTGATCGTCTTTTACATCGATCCCGCGATCGGGGCCTCGATCAATATGGTGCTCGCCGGGGCAAAGCCCCCCCGACCGCTCTCGCACGATCTCTTCGTGCAGGCGCTGGAGGGCTTCGGAGCGGAGGTGCTGCACGCCACGATCACGCGGGTCGAAGGGGAGGTTTTTTATGCTCGCCTGTACATAAAGGCGGAAAACGAGATCATGCAGCGCAAAATCGTCGAGCTAGACGCGCGACCGAGCGATTGCATTGCCATGGCGGTGCGGCAGGAGGCTCCGATTTTTTTCGCCCCCGAAGTTTGGGCCGGACTGCCTGACATGTCGGAGACTTTGGAGCAACTACGCCGGGAGGCGGACGAGAGCGGCGGGGATTTCCCCGAGTAATTCAGCGACGAAGAGATCGGCGAGGCGAGAAAGAGGGCTTTTTTTCTAAGATTCGTCCAGCGGACGACGTCTTTAAGAACCCCCGCTCGTTTTTCTTGCAAGACGGCGGGATCAGCGATTTAGTCATTCATTCACTATGCAAATTCCGTGCCCACACTGTTCCGCCAATCTGGATGTCACCGCCGAGCACTTCGGTCAACAAGTGCAATGCCCCGCCTGTAACGGCCGCTTCCAGGTCCCGAAGGCCGATGAGTTTGAGGGCAATACGACCTCCCGCCAGCCCTCCCGCCCCGAACGCGAAGGCTGGGAAGAGCAGGATCACGCCAATGTCAACTTCGCCAAGAGCCTCCTCATCGGTCTCGGTGCGACCGTGCTCTTCATGCTTCTCATGGTCCCCTTCCGCGGCTCGCGTTTTGGCGATATTTTCCTCGACCGCGGCTGGGTCAACTACGTCGAGACCTTTCTTTTCCTGTGGGGCGGTGCCATCCTCTTCCTGAAATGGCGGAAAATCCAGCACCAGGCGCAAGCCACCCTCATCAATCTCTTCCCGAACCACCTCGGCAAGGAAATCCACGCGGGCAACGTCGGCGACTTCATCGACAACATTTACAAAACCCCGCTCACCCTGCGCGACAGCCTCATCGTCAACCGCATCCGCAAAGCCCTCGAGCTCTTCGAGTCGCGCAATGACAACGGTGAGATTTCCGACTTCCTCGGCACGCAGTCCGATCTCGACGCCAACCGCTCCGGCGCCTCTTACTCGCTGGTGAAGGTCTTCCTCTGGGCCATTCCCATTCTGGGCTTCATCGGAACGGTCATGGGTCTCTCGGTGGCCGTCGGCTCCCTGGCCATGGGCGACAACACCGACCCTGAAGCTCTCAAAAATTCCATCAACAGCCTCACCGGCGGTCTCGGCGTGGCCTTCGACACGACCCTTCTCGGTCTAATTCTTTCCATCCTCATGAGCTTCCCGCTGGCTGCCGTGCAGAAAAAAGAGGACGAAACGCTCACCATCATCGACACCTTCTGCACCGAAAAACTCCTTCCCAAGCTCAACGACAGCAAGAATCCCGCCACCGACGAGCTCCTCGAACAAGCCGAGAGCATCCCGCAGCTCGTCTCCTCCCTCGCCCGCGCGCACGAGACCTTCCTCACCAATCTCAACCAGGCTACGACCATGCTGGCGGAGGCGGGCGAGACCCTTCAGCAACGGCTCGACCAGCACCAGGCCAAGGTCGAAAGCGACTTCGAAACCGCCATCACGAAGCTCTCCGACACGAGCAGCGACGTCTTCCTGCGTTCCCACCAGAACCTCGAACGTTCCTTCGAGCGCATGACCAATGGCATCGACCAAATCAACACCGCCCTGCGCAAGCTCGGCGAACAACAAATCCCGAACGAGGCCAAGAAAAAGCGCGGTCTCTTCGGACGTTAACCCCCGATCACCGTGGCCAGAAGAGCAAAAGACAACGAAGGAGGAGTTAATCTCTTCCCCTTCATGAGCATCCTCGCCTGCCTCATCGGCATCCTCACGCTGATGATCAGCGTCATCATGCAGGTCAAGCAAATGGACCGCGAAGGGCGCACCGAGGAGGAAATGGCGCGCGCCGTCGCCAACCAGAGCTTGAAAAAAGAAGCCGTGAAGCTCGAAGCAGAGCTGGAAGAAGCGCGGAAAAAGCTCGAAAAAGAGAAAAAGACCGTGGCCGAGATGGCCAAGATCGAGGAGGCCAAGATCGCCCTCCGCATGAAACTCGAAGAGCTGGAAAAAGCGAAAAACCCGGAGGAGACCGACGCCGAGTTGCAAAAGCTCATCGAAAACCTGAAAAAGGAAATCGCGGCGCTCAAACGTGAGCGGCCACCGCTCGACAAGCGCCTGGCCGAACTCCAGGCCGAGCTCAAAAAACGCAAGGAAGCGCCCAAACCCGAGCAATCGGTCATCGTCAAGCCCGGCGGCGTCGGGGTGAAGGAAGCGGAGAACATCTTTTTCGTCGAATGCAACTCCACCGGCATCATCCTTCTCCCGGAAAATGGCGAGCCCACGACCATCTCGACCGCCGCCATCGAGACGAACGAGGACTACCACCAGTTCCTTGAAAACGTGAAACGCACGCGCGATTCCATGATCCTCTTCCTCGTCCGCAAAGCCGGGAACACCTCCTACCTCTGGGCGGCTGGCTTCGCCGAAACGAAATACGAGGTCACTCACGGCAAACTCCCCATTCCGAACGACGGCAAGATCGACCTGTCGCTCTTCCGTTAAGCTCTCACACCCCTTTTTCCCATGGCCCGCAGAAGAAAAAACAGCTCCGAAGAAGGCGTCAGTCTCGACTCCCTCATGGACGCCATGACCAACGTCGTGGCCGTCCTCATCCTCGTCCTCATCCTCGTCCAGGCCGACGTCACCCAGAAAGTGCAGGAATTCCTCGAAGGGCTCGAGCCCGCCACCCCGGAGGAAGTCGCGCAGTCCCAGAAACGCCTCGACGAGCTCAAAAAACAACGCGAGCGCCAGATCGAGCTCATGGAAGAGGACGCCCCCACGCCCGCCGCCATTGAAGAAGAAAAACGCCGCCTCGCCCTCCTGGAAAAGAACATCGAGGACAATCAGGAACTTCTCGCCGATCTCGAAGAGCTGAAAAAAGTCGAGGAAAAGCTCCGCCAGGAACAAGCCGCCGAAGACGAGAAAACGAAAACGGTGCAGGCTGAAATTGCCAAGCTGGAGGCCCAGCTCGATGCCACGCCCGTCCTCGAAGCCCAGCCCCCGGCCGTTGTCAACATCCCCAACAGCCGCCCCATTCCTGCGAACGCCAAAGTTTACCGCGCACTCGTCCTCGATAACCGCGTTCACTTCATCGACACCCAGACGCCGCTCGAACTCTTCGACGAAGAGCTCCAGGATAACAAAAACGACTGGCGGCTCGAGCGCGTCAAGCGTCGCGGAGCCGACCTCTTCATCTACGATCAGGAAAAGCTCGCCGCGCACTTCCAGAATTTCGACTGGAAGAACTCCCGCCAGCAAGTCGTCAAACTCGAAACGCGCCCCACCAGCACCGCCGTCCACATCTCCATCACCCCCGACCGTGAAAACGGCGGCACCCCGCAGGAAGACCTTTTAAAAGACAGCTCCCTCTTCCACAACATCCTCCGTCGCCTCGGGAGCGACCGCGATGCCGTGCTTTTCTTCCAAGTCGATACCGGCTCCTTCAACACCTACCTTCTCGCCCGCGAGCTCGCCGACAAAGCGGGCGTCCCCGCCGGTTGGGAGATCAAAGGCAACGGCAACTACTGGCTGCGCATTCCCGACCTCCAGGTCAACCGCCTCGAAGAACCCCCACCGCCCCCCGACAACCCGACCCCACCCAAACCCGGCCCGCCGAAACTCAAACCGAAGCTAGATTAAGCCAACTTCTTCCTCGACAGGACAACATCTCTTTTGACAAAATAGCCCCTCACGGTAATCAAATAGCTATGAAGCCACTTTGCGCCCTCGCCACCACGGTCAGCCTCCTTTGTGCGGCCCCACTCTCCGCCGCCATCTATCTCATTGACTTCTCTGGGAGTGGCGGAACCCCCTCCAGCCCAGACACCAACGGAAATCACTGGAATTCCCTTGCCACTGCGAACTCCAGCACCCTCTCCTCCTTGGCCGATACCGGCGGAACCAGTGAAGCCATCTCCATCACGACCTCTGGCTTTGGCGGAAATAGCTCAGCCGGTACCATCACCGCCCACCCCTCCCTCGGTAACCTCGGGATTAGTAGCGCTCTGGTCGATTGGTTCCACGTCAACAGCGGCGGCACCGGAACTGTTACAATCTCCGGCCTTGACGACAGCTTGACCTACACCCTCGATCTCTTCGGTTCGCGCCCCATCGACACCACACGGATCACCACTTATACTATCGGTGGCGTGTCCCAAAAACAAACTTCAGCAGGAGTCAATTCTGGCACTGGAAGCGGTTCCGGAACAAACCGGAATGACGACGACTTGACGACTTTCGCCAACATTTCCCCCACTTCCGGCGTGATCACCTTCACCGTGCGAAATACAGACACCGCCGACTTCTCCTACATCAACGCGATGCGCCTCACAAGCGTGCCAGAACCCAGCCACGGCGCCCTGATCGTTGGCTGCTTCCTGCTCATCGCCTGCAAGCGTCGCCGGAACGGTTAATCATCAGCAAATTCCCTCTACCCTCCACTTCCACCTCTCTCATTGGCTTTACTTCAAAGCTTCGCGAAAGAAGGTCGTGAGACGCTCAAATGGGATTTTGTCCACTTGGTCGTAGAGGTTCACATGGTTGGCCTCTTTGATGAGGAGGAGTTCTTTGGGTTCTGCCGCCGCTTGATAGGCGCTCTCGCTAAAGTAGCGTGAGTGCGCGTCCTCTCCGTAAATGAGGAGGATGGGGCGAGGTGAAATCTCATCAAGGTAGGTCAGGAGCGGCATATTCATGAAGGACAGCGGGTTGGTCAGGGTCCAAGCCCCGTTGGAGTTGATCGCACGCGGATGGAATCCCCGCTCGGGGTCTTTGTAGTATTCCGCGTATTCAACCACGAACTTCGGCTCGCCACCTTTGAGTTCGAGAGAAACGGGACCGAGGGCAGGACGGCCCTTTTTTGCGTCTTCCCAGCGTTGCTCACCCAGTTTCTCAAGGAGCTTGGTACGTTCTTCCTTGCTCATGCTGTCATGATAGCCCCGGGCCATCACCCTCGACATATCATACATCGTGCTGGTCGCTACGGCTTTGATTCTGTGATCCACGGCTGCGGCGTTCAGGGCCATGCCACCCCAGCCACAAATCCCGATGGCTCCAATCCGCTCCCGCTGGACGGCAGGGTGAAGACCAAGGAAATCGACAGCAGCGCTAAAATCCTCGGTATTGATATCCGGAGAGGCCACGTGGCGCGGCTTCCCACCGCTTTCCCCCGTGTAGGAGGGGTCGAATGCGAGGGTCACGAAACCCCGCTCCGCCATCGTCTGAGCGTAGAGACCGGAAGCCTGTTCCTTCACCGCCCCAAATGGTCCGCTGATGGCAAGCGCCGCCAAAGGCTGATCCTCGCGGTTCTTAGGCTGATACAGATCGGCAAAGAGGGTGATGCCGTAGCGATTTTTGAACGTGACTTTCTGGTGGTTGACGAGGTCGCTTTTGGGAAAAGTTTTGTCCCAATCGTCTCCCTCTTGAGCCGATAGGCTGAGTTATGTCATCATGATGCTAATTTTTGTAATGAGGTGTTTCATTGCTGTTTTGTGGTAGAGATTTTGGGCTTAATTGACGCTCTGGCTTTGGCGCCACGCTCCTGGAGTGAGCCCTTCCCAGGCTTGAAAGTCGCGGATGAAGGAATTGGGATCCTCGTAGCCGATGAGGAAGGCGATTTCGCTGAGTTCGAGCGTGCGATCCTGCAAGTATTGACGTGCCAGATCAGCGCGAGTCATTTGAACGAGCTGTTGGAAGGTCACCCCGGCTTCACGCAAGCGGCGTTGCAGCGTCCGCAGGCTCAGGTGCATCCGCTGCGCCACTTCATCCCGATTAGGCCGCCTGCCCGCAATGGATTTCCGGAGGGTCTGGACGACTTGGTCGCACACGCCAGGCCCCTCACTGTGCGCCCGCAGTTCTTGGCTTAAATTCTGATCCAGCGCTTTGACGAGTGCCTCATTGTGCGTCTCGAAGGGCACATCCAAATCTGCACTCCGGAAAACAATGGCATTCCGAGCGGATTTGAAAAACACAGGGCAGTCGAAATGCCTTTGTAATAAGGCTTCACAGTTCGCATCCCGCATCAGCTCCAAGCGTGCGGGCTTGATTCGACCTCCCGAACCCCGCTGAGCGATGGACAAAGTCCACGACAGGCAGACATCGACCAAAACCTCCGGCTCCGCCAACACATCGTGGAGAAAGAGGAACTCGACCTTCGTCCACTCACCCTGGCGCTGGATGCTAATCTCTTCCGGGCAGGTGAGGGATTTATAATAGGCAATACGCTTCAGGGCATCTCCGAAATTCTCACTACACGCCGCCGCGATCTGAGCCGGGTCAAAGCGCTCAAAGCGTGTTTCCGAACCCAGTTTGAGCCCGATCCCCTCATCCCCGCTCACGTCGCCAATCGACTTCCATAAGGCAAACAACTGCGCCGTGCTCGCATACACTTTCTCCTGATCAAAGAAGGTCGGCACCAAGCCCGCCCTCCGCAACACAGTCGGAATCTCGAGCCCGCGCTCCAGCAAAGCCTCTTCCAGAACAGAAGACACTCGAAATCGATCCTGCGCGCTTCCCCCTTGCATCATGACCCTAACATAAGACAGAATCACCGTCCGTCACTAGCAGTTCGTGCCAATCCACCTGCAAAACGTGCCACAAGCTCACAAAAAATACCCCCGAACCCGTATTTTCAGTAGCGCTGCCCTATCATCCCGCTAAAATCCCGGCCATGATCCTCGCCGCCGGAGCCAGCAGTTCCCCCATGCTCGCCCTCCTCGCCCTCGTCCTCGGCTCCGTGGTCTGCCTCTCCCTCGTTCTCGTCAAATTCCGCCAATCCCTCCTCGTCGGTTACTTCCTCAGCGGCGTCATCCTCGCCAACAGCGGCGTCTCGACTCTCTTCGGCAATGACGTCGAAGGCCTTTCGCGCGCCATCGACACCCTCTCGGAGCTCGGCATCGTCCTCCTCATGTTCACCCTGGGCATCGAGTTCTCCATCCGCGAGCTCATCCACCTCCGGCGCGTCGTCCTTGGGGGGGGTGCCGCGCAAATGACCCTCTGCACCCTCGCCGGGCTGGCTCTTCTCATCCCCTTCGGCATCAGTGGAAACCTCCTCCTCGTCGTCGCCTTCGCCCTCGCCCTCTCCTCCACCGCCGTCAGCATCAAATCCTTCCAGGACATGGGCTTGCCCAACACCCCGGGAGCGCGCTTCGGCCTCGGCGTGGCCATTTTCCAAGACCTCGCCGTCATCATCTTCATGGTCCTCCTCCCCTCCCTTCTCGGCAATGGCAGTGGCGGCCCGCTCCCCCTCCTCGGAGCTCTCGCCAAAGGCTGCCTCTTCCTCGTCGTCTGCTGGTTCCTCAGCCGCAACGCCATCCCCCGCCTGCTCCACGCCGCCGCCCTCACCCGCAGCCGCGAGCTCTTCACCATCACCGTCGTCGCCCTCTGCGCCCTCATCGCCTGGGGCGCGAACTGGATCGGCCTCAGCCTCGCCCTCGGAGCCTTTGCCGCCGGACTCGTCGTCAGCGAATCCATCTACTCCCACCGCGTCCTCGCCGACATCCTTCCCTTCAAAGACCTCTTCCTCACCATCTTCTTCGTCTCCGTCGGTCTCATGATCGACATCCAGACCCTCTCTACCTACTGGGCGCAGATTCTTCTCGGCGTCCTCCTCATTCTCAGTGTCAAAGGCCTCCTCATCTTTCTCATCGCGCGGCGCCTCGGCCTCCGCCTCCAGCAAGCCCTCCTCGCCTGTGCGGCTCTGGCCAGCAGTGGGGAATTCTCCCTCGTCCTCCTCAGCCAGGCCTCCTCCCTGGGCGGACTCCCTCCCGCCATTGAGCAAATCCTCCTCGCCTGCACCGCCGTCTCCATGGGCCTCGTCCCCACCCTCATGCGCGGCAGCCTCCCCCTTACCAAAAAACTCACCGCCCGCGGTTTCTTCAAAGGCGGAGAAACGACCAATTGCCTGAAAATGGCTTCCGAGGTCGACTCCCTCAAAAACCACGTCGTCATCTGCGGCTACGGACCCGTCGGCCAAGCCCTCCACGAGGCCATGGACCGTGCCGGCATCCCCGTCATCATCCTCGAAATGAACGCCGAAACCGTCCGCAAGCTCCACCATGAGGGCACCCGCGTTCTCTTTGCCGACGCCACCAAGGTCGAGACCATGGAACTGGCCAAAATCGCCACCGCCCGCTCCATCGCCTTCACCTTCCCCGACGCCGCCCTCGCCACCGAAGGCATCCGCGCCGCCCGCCAACTCAACCCCGAGATCATCACCTTCGCCCGGGCCAAATTCATGGCCGGAGTCGAAAAACTGAAGAAAGAAGGCGTCTCCCACATCCTCCACGATGAAGCCACCAGCGGCCACGCCATGATCGAGGCCGTCATGTCCTGCTACACCTCCGCCCGCCAAGCCGAAAAAAGCGCATGAAACTCCGCACCATCCTCCTCGGCAAGTGGAGCTGGAAACGCCCGCTCTACTCCCTCGCCTCCATCTACCTCCTCCTCGCCGCCTTCGCCTACTTTTTTGCCGACCTCATCATCTTCCAGCCTCCGCCCCCGAGTTACGGCGAGGACTTAAACCAGCTCCGCTTCATTCCCGACGGCCGGGGCGGCCGAATCGCCCTCATCTACGATCCTCCCTCGCCCGGCCAGCCCACCCTCCTCTGGTCCCACGGCAACGCCGAGGACCTCGGCAACATCCAACCCATCCTCAACACCCTCGAAGACCTCGGCTACGGACTCCTCGCCTACGATTACCCCGGCTACGGACTCAGCGACGGCAAGCCCTCTGAAGAATCCGTCTACCGCGCCGCCGAA
>JBNNED010000385.1:0-4484 GCA_050285825.1 Verrucomicrobiales bacterium
CCAAACCGGAGACCAAACCGGAGACCAAACCGGAACTGCTGACTCCGCGCCAAAATGACGACGCCTTGATTGCGGAGAAAATGGCGGCGGGTCTCACCAAAGATCAAGCGATCCAAGCGATTGAGCTGCAGCGGGCGCAGGACGCGCATGCGGGCTAAGGCCCAGTCAAATCCTGCAAAACAACAAACTGATATGGTTATGAAAAAAAAGAACACCCTGAGCACGGTTCTGCTCGCCTTCGCTTCCCTCTTCCGTTTCGGCGGGCGGGAGGAAGTCTGCAATGCCTACGCGGAGTCTCCGCACCCGCACGGCAATATCGGCAAAACGGCTGAGGCCGCCTTCCCGCAGCGCAATCTGCTGGCGATCAAGGGCACAGCCGCTCAAAGCATCGCCCTGGGCACGGCCACTGACGAGCCACTAGGCACAGTGGCAGACACCCCGTCCATCGGAGATCGGGCGAACGTGCGCCATCTTGGTGCCAGCACGGGAACAACGACAATGGTTGGCTCGAAGGCTCTGGCGGAGAATGTCCGCGTCTACACGACGGCGGGCGGGAAAATCACCGACACAGCCGTCAATGGATCCTGGCTGGTGGGTAAGACCACTGAGGCCTGCTCCGGAGACGGGGTGGACGTGGAAGTCGTGCCCTGCTTCCCAGTCGAGCAAAGCGTTTAAAGGGACATCACCTCAAACTTGAAAAAACAGACCGATGAATAAAACAATGACTAAAGCCGAAATGCTCCAGCGCGAGCAAGTGGTGAACACGCTGGATCGTATTGATGCGGCACGCTTGGAGATGCCGCATACGGAGAGCTTCCAGCATGACCGGATCTGCGAGGCCAATGCCTCCAGCTTTGACGAAGCCCACCTTTCCGAGCCGCTGACGGATTACGCCGTCGATTGGCGGGATGAGAGCGGGCTGGATGAAGCCCTCGACTTCTACGCCCCCGAGGTTCCGGTGGGCCAGCGCTTCGAATACCGGAGCTGGGTGAACGCTGACGAGTTCGAGAATGACGAAAATGACGAACGCGCCATTGGCGAGGACTTCAAGACCATTTACCAGGGTGGCAGCCTCGTCCAGGACAAGCTCCTGAACCGTGGTTTGCAGATCTTCGTTGATGAAGATGAGGTGAACGGTGATCCGAACTGGCGGGAACGTCGCACGGGCAAGCTCTTGCGCCGCCTGAAGCGCAACTCGCTGATCCGAGCGGTGAACCTCCTTCTCGCCGCCGCGCCGAACGCTGCGCTGACCTGGGACACCAGCGCGGGTAAAGACCCGGATCAAGACATCGAGGACATGCTGGCCGCCGCCGGTGATAGCTCGGGCATGGATCCAAACCGGGTGGCCTATGGCCGCACCGCTTGGCTCAAGCGTAAAAAATCCCACCGAGCCCAGGATACGGCGGGCGGAACCCAAAGCGCCTTCCTGAATCCAAGTGATCTGGCGGCCTCCCTGGGGATTGACGAGGCCTTCGTGGCCAAGGCGCGCTACGGCACCGGAGCCAGCAAAACCCGGCTGATGGGAGACATCGTCCTCGCCTTCACCGCTTATCGCGGTTTGGGGCCTGATGATCCTTCCAACATCAAGCGTTTCTACCAGATGCTCGATGGCCAGCGCTACCGGGTTTACGAGTGGCGCATGGGGCCGAAGAAGTACGCCATCGCCGTGGAGCACTACGAGCGCACCCGCATCACCACGCTGCTCGGCCTCGCTAAGCGCACGATCTCGTAACTCAACCGCCGTGGATTGAACACGGCAGTTCAAACCCCGCTCCCGGCTGTGTGTGGCCGGGGGCGGTCTTGAACTGACAAGCGGACGACCGAAGGGAGTGCAAGCGATATAAAGAATCATGTGGAGAGAAATTACAGAAGATGACATTCTTGGGGTGCTGAATGCCGCCGAGAAATCCGCCTACCAAACGGCGGTGATCGGGAGCGGGCAAGACCCCGTGGCCGATGCCATTACCGGTGTTGTGAATCAGTGCCGGGGCTACATCGCGGATTGGCCCGGTAACAAGCTGGCGGCGGGACTGACCCTGCCGGAGCGCGCCATTTTGTCGGCCCTACACCTCATCCGACCGGAGCTGCTCACGCGGCTTGATCTTGAGGTGAGTGAGGACCGCCGCACGGCGGCAAAAGCCGCCATCCGTTTCTTTGAACGTTGTGCGGACGGAAAGGTGCAACTGGAGCAACCCGATGGGGAGACGGACGAGAGCGGCGGTGTGCAGGCCATCGAGGTGGTTTCGAAGCATGACCGAATTTCCACCAGGGAGACGTTGAACGGGCTGTAGAATGAGTGAGAGACTGACAGAGCTGGTTTTTGAGGCCGCGCGCCAGAGCGCGGGGCGGGACGAATTACCCACTGCACTAGGCAGTCAAGAAATCCGCGAGCAACTCGCCGCCGAGTTGCGCGTTCGCAATGTCTTCGTCTCCCGAGCTACCAATGTGATTTTTCTGTCGAAAGTCAAAGAGGTGGTCACCGCGATCCTGAACGGTGATATGGATCACGCCACCGCTCGGCTCATCCTCATGCAGACGCTCAAAGCCCTCGGCTACACCCCGGAGGGCGGGTTCCCCGAGGATGAAGGCACGGTGCCTCCCGCAGTGGCAGGGACGCTGCAGGATCTTAGTTCCCGAGAGCGTCTGGACCTGATCATCAACACCCAACGTGACCTGATGCGCGGTTTGGGTCAGAAAGCCCGAGGTATGACCCCCGAGGCTCTGGACTCTTTTCCAGCGTGGGAGCTGGTGAGGGCTTACGAGCGGGCGGAACCCCGCCACTGGGGTGGTAAACACCAGGGAACGCCGGTGAGAACGCCTCGGGGGATTGATCCGCGCTCCCGATGGGAGATTGCCGGTGGAAGGGCGATCAAGACACCCGAGGGATACCGGCTCATCGCCTTTAAAGGTGACCCCATTTGGGGAGAGCTTGGTAGTTCGGGGAATTTTGATGACGCCCTCGATGTCGACTTCCCTCCATTCGCTTTCAACTCAGGCATGAGTTGGAGCCCTATCACCTATGCGGAGTGCCTTGATCTTGGCGTGACCGGCCCGAATGGCGAGAGCGTGGAAGAGTGGCTTGCTGAAGAGCGCCCGGTCATGGGCGGGGTTCAAGAGCCGGTGATCTCTCTGAAAAAGGCTGACCCTGTGCTCGTGAAGAAATTCGAGGAACAAACCGGGGCGAGCGTGGAAGACGGCTTGGCGACAACGGCGGGGGGCCGGGAGGCGCTGTTGAGAAAGCTCGCAGAGAGAAAAGCAGCCCGTGAAGCAAGGCTGGCAGAATTGATGGAAAGGGCCTTGGCGAAATGAGTGTCACTTTGGAAATCACCCTTGATGTGGACCCGGAGGATCTTCAGTTCGCCGAGGTGCGGGAGGCATTGGAGAATCGTGCACCCATGCACGCCCACATGGCGGACAAGGTCGAAGAGTTTGTGAAAAAGTTCGGACGGGTGAAAGCCCGTAGCGAACACCGCACGGCTGGACGCTTGGGCGCAAAGCCGACAGGGCATCTCTCCCAGGCCTACCAAGGGATCCAAAGTCGTGCTGACGCCTCCGGTGCCTCCCTGCTTGTGCCACGCGCCAGCCGCCTTCGTGCGGCTTTTGGGAAATACACGATCACTCCGCAGAGTTCCAAATACCTGACAATCGCGGTGAACGCTGAAGTCTACGGCCGCCGCGCATGGGAATTCGATGATCTGGAGTTCCTCCGAGTCGGGCCGAAGAAGACGCCGATCCTCGCACGGGATAAAGGAGAGGATCAGCTTGAGACGATGTATCTGCTCGTCGAAAGCGCCGAGATCCCGGAAGACAGCAGCTTGCTGCCCTTCGATGAGCTGCCTGAAGCTGCCTCACTCGCCGCCAAGGAATACCTGGACGCTCAAATCATAAAAGCGCTGAACAAATCATGAACGATCTCATTTTAGAAACTTTGCAATCCGATGTCTACGGCCTGCTGAAGGCCGCTCCTGGTCTGTCTGATGCCGTTGTTTTTTCAGCAAACGATGGGGACATCGAGGCGGAGGTTTTGCGCTCACTCGCGCCAATGACCGGGGAAAAGCGGGGCCTCGCTTTAGTTGTTCTGTTGCCGGAACTCGTCGACGCGCAGGAAAATCTGCCGGGGCCGACGATGGCCGCGCAGATCGAGGTGCAGGTGATCGAGTCCGTGGTCGTGAACCGGGCCGTGGGAGGCACCGGCTTGCGGGCGAGCACAGCGGGGCTGCGGGCGCTCGGCGTGCTGCACCACCTCCGCGTTGGTAATTCCGTGCTCTACACCCCTAAAAATCCCATGAAGCCACTGCCCGGAAAGCGCGGGTTTATCACCTACGTCCTCACACTGAATACCGGGGAGATCAGTCCATCCCCGACACCCAAGACTGAGGAAGTCTCCTTTTCCCTCACCGCTGGTGGAGAGCTGGAACTGCACGGGGAGGCGGGCGCGACCATCTACTATACGACGGACAGGGGCTTTCCGGGAGATTCAAATC
>JBNNED010000386.1:0-8294 GCA_050285825.1 Verrucomicrobiales bacterium
GGCAGATGAAACCCGGGATGAGTGGCCTGGCGCAGTTGATTTTGGATCACCGGCTCGGGAGAAGTATCGAGGTGGCGCGCTTTCCGGTGATGGCTTTGCCGGATGAAGCTCCGGTCGTTTCCTTGCTCAGTCCCGCGGATCTGGAGCTGAAATTACGTCCGCACGAGACCTTGCGCATGGTTTACGAAGTGGCCGAGGAAGTGGGTTTGGCGGCGGCGGCTGTGGAAGTGAAAGTCAATGGGCGCAGCGTTCCGGACGTGGCGATCGGGCTGCCGGAAAAAATCGCCGGGCGCTTTGAGGTTCAGCTCTGGCAAGGCACGGCGGCGGTTTCCATCGGACAAATTCTCGAGGAAAACCCCGGCACCCGGAGCATTGAGATGCGCTTGCGCCTGAGCGACAACCGACCCAAAGAGTTCGATGGACCGGGCTTGGGTTTTTCGGAGTGGATCAAGATCAAGATCGACAAGAATGCGGAGTCGCTGGCCCGCCAGGAGCACCAGGCACAGCGCTCGGACATTCGCGAGACCATCGAGGAAGCGCAGAAGGACGTGCGTGAGGCCTTGCAAAAGATGGATCGTCGGCGCGAGGAGTTGAAGAAGGAAGAGCTTTCCAAAAACGCCCAGGAAGATCTCGAAGAAGCGCGCGAAAAATTGGCGCAGGCCGAGGAAAAGCTGGAGCAGCTCGAAGAACGTCTGGAGCAGACCGTGCAGGCGCATCGTCAGGACGAAATTCAGGAAGCGCGGGAAAAAATTGCCGAGGCGCGGGAAAATCTCGAACAAGCGCCCTTGCAGGAGAACGAAGAGACGCGCAAGGAGAAGATGGACGAGGCGCGCGAAGATGCGCGGGAGGCCCTGGAGCAGCTTGATGAGACGCGTCGCGACATCGAGAAGGACAATCAGCGTCTGGAGGAGTTGATCAAGCTGGAAGAGCTGAGTCAGCAGCAGGAGGACCTGGCGCGGCAGGCCCGGCAGGAGGCCATGGCGCAAAATGAGCAAGCCGGGCAGCAGGATCAGGCAGAGCAACAATCGCAGCCGAGCGAGGAATTTCAGCGGGAGCAGAAGAGCATCGAGGATCGCCTGCGCGAGCAATTGGCGAAAAATCCCGAAGCCTTGGCCGAGGCCTTGAAAGAGCAGGCCAAGCAGGCCGAGGCCTTGCAGAAGAAGGCGGAGCAGCTGAGTGCGGAGCAGGCGGCCTTGAAAGAGGCGGCGCAGCAGATGAACGAGCAGCAGAAGCAGGAGCAGGCCATGAACGAGGCCCAGAAGAAAGCGGAGGCGCAGAGCGAGAACGAGCAGGCGGCGGCCGAGGCGCAGGCCAAGCAGGAACAGGCCGAGGCGGCGAAAGAGGCCTTGGCGGACGCCATTCGGGAGAATTTGCAGCGCCAGCAGGAGAACATCCTGGAAGAGGCAAAGGAGAGCTTGCAAGAGGCGCGCGATCAGCAGATGGCGGCCGCGAACGAGATTCCGGAAGCGGTGGCGCAGGGCGAAAAAGCGCAGGAGGCGATGCAAGAGAAGCAGGATCAGGCGGCGGCCGAAAAAGCAGCAGAAGCCGCAAAGGCCTTCGCGGAAGCGGCGAAGCAGTCGCGTCCACAGCCCGCGGCCGAGCAAGGTGACGAGGCGCAGGCTCAGGCAGAGGAAAATCAGGAAGCGATGGCTCAAAACGAGCAGGGCGCGGAAAATCCCGAAGGTGCCGAGGGGGCTTCCGGGGCTGAAATGGCGGAGAATGGCGAAAATTCCGAGAATGCCGAAGGCGGAGAAGAAGCGCAGAATGGGGAAGCCGAAGCAGCGCAGGGTGCTCAGGAGGGTGAGATGGCGGCCAATGAGGCGGGACAGGAAGAGTCCGGCGAGGCGGCGGCAGCGGAAGAGGCGGCACAGGGCGCGGAAAATGGTGAGCAGGCGGAAGCTGCCAGTGCGGAAGAAATGGCCGCGCAGGAGGCGGCGGAAGCGGCCTTGAACGAGCTTGCGGAAAAGCAAGGGCAGGTTGCGGAAGCGCTGGAAGCCCTCGCGGAAGGCGACACGGGCAAGGCATTGGAGAATTTGCAAAAGATGCAAGCGGCGGAAGCGGCGGAGCTGGCGCGCGAAGTGGCGGACATTCCACAGGCGACGGGTCGGACGGGGGAGCTGGCGCAGGCGGAAGATCAGAGCAAGCGTGGAGCGAACGAGGCCAATCAAGCCGCCGAAAAACAGGCGGATGGCCAGGCCGAGCAGTCGGGTCGCAACAACGAGCAAGCCGAACAGGCCCTCGCGCAGACCTCCGAGGCCCTCGGTCGGGCGGCGGAGCAATTCCAGCAACAAGCGGAGCAACTCGCTCAGCAAGAGATGAATGCGGAGGCTTTATCGACGCCCGCGCAGGAGCTGGCGGAAGCCTTCCAGGAAGCTTCGCAAGCGGCGGACGCGGGTCAACAGGCGGAAGCGGCGCAGGCCGCCCAGGCCGCGGCGGAAGCTTTGCAAGCGGCGGCGGCGCAAGCACGGCAAGCCATGGCGCAGGGGCAGAAAGGCGGTCAGCCGCAGCCTCCGCAGATGGCGGGTCAGCCGGGCGAACCGGGCCAGCCGATGCCGGGGCAGCCGGGTCAGCAGGAGCCGGACGAAGGCTTGCGTATGGATGAAGGGGATCAGGGTGTGCCGCCGGAACTGGCGAAGCTCGGCCTGAGCGTCGAAGATTGGGAAAAAATGAAGGAGACGCTGCGTTCGAACACGGCGAGTGGTGGCGGGAGCGCGGTGCCGGGGGATTACCAGGGCTTGGTGAAGGATTACTTCCAGCAGCTTTCGGGCGGAGAGGAGAAGGAGAAAAACTAGATTGATAAGATGAAGAGATTTTTAGTCACTTTACTGAGCGTTTGCCTTTTCCAAGGGCCGCTGTCGGCGCAGGAGGAGATCGGGGATCCGGTTTTCAACGAATGGCAGCCGAAGATCGAACCTGCGATCGAGCTGGGGTTGGAATATCTGGCCTCGGTGCAGAAAGAGAACGGAACTTTTCCGCACAACTACGGTGATAGCACGGGGATTCCGGCTCTGGTCGGGATGGCTTTTTTGTCGAAAGGATACTTGCCGACCGAGGGGCCTTACGCCGAGGCGCTGAACCGGATTGTCGATTATCTGTTGGCGAATCAGAAAGATGACGGCTTGTTCGTGGCGGGGCACGCCGGGAGTGGGCCGATGTACGCGCACAATATCAGCACGCTTTTTCTGTCCGAGGTTTCCGGGATGCTCGATCCACAGCGGCAGGAGAAGACGGCGAAGGCGCTGGGTCCGGCTTTGGCCCTGATTTTGCGCGCGCAGGCCGTGCAGAAGTCGGAACGCAACCAGGGCGGCTGGCGATATCACCCGAATTCCAAGGACAGCGACACCTCGTGCAGCGGCTGGGCCTTGATGGCCTTGCGCTCGGCCAAGCTCAACGGAGCGGCGGTTCCCGATGAGGCCATTGCCGACGCCGTGGCTTATCTGGAGCGCCACCAGCACAAGGAAGACGGATGTTTTGGCTACACCTCGACCTCCGATCACAAGTATTCGCTCACCGGTATGGGACTGCTCTGCCTCGAGCTCTGCGGCCAGCACGGGAAGCCTTCGACGCTGAAGGCGGGGGAGTTTTTGCTCCGGAATTACCGCAATATCGAGAACAACCAGTTTGAGTTTTACGGCAATTACTACAATGCGCAGGCCATGTTCCAGCTGGGGGGACGGCACTGGCAGGAGTATGCGAACTGGATGTATGAGGTTTACCTGCAACGGCAGAAGGAGAACGGCTCCTGGCACAGTCGCGAGGCGGGCGTGGTTTACGGCACGGCCACGATGGTGCTCGCCTTCACCGTGCCTTACCGGCAGTTGCCGATTTACCAGCGGGACGAGACGGTCGACGAGGACTGAGTCTGTAGCGCTCTTTGCGAGCGTGTGATTGTTGACCCGTAAGCTCGTAGCTTGCTGTGGTCCTCTGATTCTCGTCCTTTGTGAGGGCTCTGGCTGAGGCCAAAAATGACGCGGCTAAGGTGATTACTTGCCGTTGGCCGATGATCTTGGTTTAAGAGGATTCCCCTTTCAATGCGCCCGGGGGCGGTTTCATCGAGTGGCATTGACTTGGTTAAAAAGCCTTCGGGCGGATCGCTGGCAAGGCCAGTCAAGGATTTTCCTACGGGGGAGAAATGGCGTGCGGATCCGGAAGCCTGTGTGTTGCCGAAAGGCGGGCTGAAGCCCGCGTTCCAGTGGCTTTTCAGGCGGGGGAGGGGCTCTTGCGTTTGGTGAAATACATGGCGAGGACGCCGACGATCATGGCGACGAGTTCGATGCCGTAGAAGATGTTGATTTTTCCGATGCCGTCGATGAAGCCGTAGTTGTGGAGACCGACGCCGAGGAGGTTGACGCCCCACCAGGAGAAGCCGACGATGATGCCGCCGAAGATGGAGGCGATGTGGAGTCCCCATTCCTTGAAGTGTCCGGCGAGGCGGGCGTGGAGGATGATGAGACACCAGAGGACGATGAGGAGGGCTCCGTTTTCTTTAGGATCCCAGCCCCAGAAGCGCCCCCAGGAGTCGTTCGCCCAGATGCCACCGAGGACGGTGCCGACGAGCGAGAAGAAGAGGGTGAAGCAGATGAGACCGTAAACGGAGCGGTTGTAGAAGCGCTGTGAACGTTGGTCGCCATCGTAAAGTCCGGCGAGGCGGAGGTGGACGTAAACGTGGGAGAGGACACAGGCCATGAGGCCGCCCGAGTAGCCGATGGTGATCATGACGACGTGGGTGGCGAGCCAGAAGTTCGAGCGCAGGACGGCGACGAGCGGGTCCATGTGGTCTTTGCCGTCGGCGACTTCAAAGCGGGAGGCGAGGAAGAGGCCGACAAGGCCCATGAGGGCGGCGAGGGTGAGCATGATGCGCCGGCGCGTCATGAGTTCGGCCAAGGCGAAGACGGCGGCTCCGATGACGGTGATGAAGGGGATGGTGTCGTAGAGGTTTCCGACGGGCGGGCGGCTCATGAGGTAGCAACGGTGGTAGATGCCGATGGAGACGATGACGAGGGCGGCGACGAGGGAGGTCCAGGAGAGGCCGTTGAGGATTTTGCCGAAGAGGTTGGCGGGGGCGAACCAGCCGAAGGCCGTGAGGAGGAAGGCGAGCAGGAAGTAAACGATGCCTTTGGTGAAGTATTTGCGCTCGTAGTAGCTGACTTCGGAGTCGATTTTTCCGCCCAGTCCGCGGGCGGCGCTGCGCTCGCTGAGATCATCGCGCCAGGCGGCGAGGGCTTGGGCGAAATCCGCGCTTTTGGGGTCGCCGGAAAGAGCGGCGAGTTTCTCGATGGTGGCGAGGTCGTCGGCGAGCTCCGCCCAGGGTGCGTTCTCGCCGCGACCGAGCTGTTCGGTCATCTCGCGCATGGTGGTGCCCAGTGGTTTCCACGTTTCATCCTCGGTGGCGTAGGGAGGGACGAGGGGGACACCGAACTGCGCTTTGTTCATGTTCAGTTCGAGCTTGCTGAAGACAGAGCGGAGGCCTTCGGGGATTTCGCTGTCGGCGCTGACGCCCATTTCGCGGAGGATGACGCCGAGGTTCGGGTAGGTGCGGACCCAGGAGCTGAATTTGCTGAGGTCGAGTCGCTCGCCGGAGGGGCTGGTGAAGGGCGCGGAGCCTTCGGGAATCATCATTTCGCGGGCGAAGTCGAAGTAAACCATGAGGCCCTGGGTGCGCAGGACTTTATCGGCGAGATCCTTCGTCTGTGTCTCGAGACGGGTCAGGCTGTCGCTGCCTTGCTGGCCGATTTTGTCCTGGATTTCCCGCCCGCGGGCGAGGAGTTTGTCGTAGCCTGTTTCGATTTCGTTGAAGCTGTAGCGGGCGCGTTTTTTGCCGACTTCGATACCGAGGGCCTCGACGACGTCCGAGTCTTCCACGCGGAAGACGGGAAGGTCTTTGGCGAGTTCGGGGCGGAAAAGGAAATCGAGGAGGAGCTCGGTGGGCCCGATTTTTTTCGTCTCGCCGGCGGACTCGATTTTCATGCTGCGCGAGCCGTGGATGTTGAGCATGAAGAAGCCGGCGTAGGTCGAGAGCGGTTTCACGCGGCCGCCGTCCTGCACGGGGATGGCGGAAGCGGTGGCGATGATGTCCTCGCTCCACTTGCTGTAGCCGGAGACTTCCGGGACGTGCTTCGGCGGGATGGCGGACTTGATCGAGTAGGCGATGCCGCCGAACTGGACGAGCAGGACGAAAATGACCAAGGCCCAGCGCAAGCCTTTCTTCGAGTGGGGTTTGCTAGCGGGTTGGCTCATGGTTTTTTAGCGGAAAAAGCGTTGGTGAGGTAGCGGACGAGCATATAGCCGAAGTGGACGAGGAGGCCGAAGGTCACGACGTAGAGAGAGTATTTCGGCCATTGATCGGAGGGGTTGCGGACGATGGCGAAGCCGCTGAAGGCGCGGTCCTGGGGCTTGTCCCAGCGGGCCTGGTAGAGGGTGTAGCCGCCGTGGCGCATCGGTTTGTTCATGACGATGCTGTAGTCCTCGCGGTGACCGTCGGCGATTTTAGTGATGTCGCTCTGGAACCAACGGGCCTTGCGGGTGCCGGGCCAGTAGTCGCCCACCGATTTGTGGAGTTCGACCTCGAAGGGCATGGGCCAGATCTCGCGCGGCATGAGGATACCGTAGCGTTGGCCATCGATGGTGAAGCTGACGGGCGCGTGGTTTCCAGCCCAGAGGAGGAGGCGGCGCACTTCCTCGCCGGCCTGGTCGAGGACGCGCACGTAGCAGCCCTGCATGTTCAATTCTTCTTCCGGCTGGCGGATCGTTTCCCGCAGGTAAAAGCCGTCGACGACCGGCTCGCTGGTGGGATCGGCTCCGTCGATGGGCGCGCTGACGGAGCGCATCTCGGCGGCGGGCAGGTAGCCCCGGATTTCGAGGGAGAAGGGAAGCTGGGGGAACTCGGCGGTGAGAACGTCGTCACGATCGAGATTTTCAAGGCTTTCGGTGGGGACGACCCAGGGAGTGCCACGCTCGTTCTGCTCGTAGGTGAAGACCTCGAGGGTAGGGTCGTGGTAGCTGCGGGCGAAGTCCGAGCGTTCCTCCTCATAGACCATCATCACGCCTTCTTTTTTCTTCAGGCTGGAGACGAATCCGGCCACGAGCATGAAGAGAATGCCGAAGTGGGAGATGAGGACGCCGACCGTTTTCCAGCCTTTGCGGGCGCGGATGATGCCGCCGCAGAGCATGTTGATGAAAAGGAGGACGGAAACCCAGTAGGTGCCGGGAAGCGGGAGGGGGATTTTCCAGCCGGAGCCGTCGGCGCGGGGCCATTCCGGGAGGAGGAAGAAGGCGTCCATATCGAAGTATTTTTCCGCCGTCTGGTAGAGCCCGTAGGTTTTCTGCTCGATCGTGCCGAAGAAGGTGAGCAGCGTGAGGAGGCCGAGGCAGAAGAGAGCCAGCTCGTAGCTCGCGAAGAAAGCGAAGAGCTTCGCGGGCCAGCTTTTGGAAGATGTGGCGGGTGATGATTTACTCATTGTCGGCGTCGGGTTTCGGGCGCTGGATGCGGGTAACGTCGGAAAGAGCCATGGTCTTGCAATAATTCAGAAAATCCTCGCGCTGAGCCTCCACGGAAGCGGCGGGGCCGACCATTTTAATCGTGAGCACGCCGTCGCCGGTGGGGATGAGGGCTCCGAACATCGCTTGATCCTTCGCGGGTGGGCGACCCATCCCCGGTTCGTAGTCGCCCTGGGCTTCCAAGAGGTAGCCGCGGGTGTCCATGATGGGGAGTTCGGTCAGCTCGCTGAGTGACTCGACGGCGGGTTTCCCAAATTGACCGAGCCAGCGGGTGGCATTGGCCTCGACGCCGCCTCCGGCTTGACCGACGAAGATCTCGACTTTCTCCTCCGGACCGGCGAGGTAGTTGATTTTACGGAATTGGGTGGAAGGGATTTGGCGCCAGGATGAGGGCGGGCGATCGACGATGTTGAGGGGACGTTGCTCGTCGAAGAGGGTGCGTTCACGCTGCTCATCGACGACGACGACCTGTTCTTTTTTCTGGCAGGAAGCCAGGGCGGCCAGAGCCAGGGTGAGCCAAATCCGGTATTTCATCGCGTTGAAACTGCCTTCTCCGGAGAAAAGTGCAAATGCTTTTGGCGTTTTTCGACCGCGAGAGTCGCTGCAGGTGAGAACTTCGCAGCGGGCGGAGCCTTTTTCGTCAGGGAGGGCGGGTAAGGACGTCGAGGTCGCCATCACCGTTGTCCAACATCGCCTTGTCGTGCTCTTAGTGTGGAGTGATAGTATTCACCTGACACTGGCCGCGTCTTAAGCGAGACAGCGGCCACACCTGTTTGGTAAGTTGTTTTTAACCACAA
>JBNNED010000387.1:0-2863 GCA_050285825.1 Verrucomicrobiales bacterium
AAGTCGTCGGTGAAGCTGAAATTTACTCCTACCGCGAAGACGATGGCAACAACAGCTGGCGCGTCGTCCCCACCGAAGACGCCGGAGCCGGCACCGGAGCGAACTACCGTGGCACCGGCTACATTCAGTCTCTCGATGACAATGGCAGCGGCGGCGGTCCCCGGAGCACCCCCTCGATCAGCTACGAGATGAACATCTCCACCACCGGCACCTACCGTCTCTACCTGCGCTATGAAGCCAATACCACCACCTCAGGCACGGCGGGAGCCAGCGACTCGCTCTTCGCCGGTATCCTCGAGCTGAGCGACGGCACGGGCGGCACCATTGCCGATCACTACCAGTTCAATGACTCCTACGACGGTGATTTCGCCACGAACCCGTGGGATGGCAATGGCGGCTTCGAAGAAAACCAAGCCAACGCCGCCAATAGCCCCGCCACTTGGGAAATCACCACTCCCGGCACATACACTCTGCAATTCTACCAACGCGAAGACGGCTCCATGATCGACGCCTGGGTCTTCCAGCTTGATAGCCTCGCCGCACCCACCGGAGACGGCCCCGCCACCTCCCAAATCGTGCCAGAGCCGGGCAGCCTCCTACTCCTGCTCTCCGGCGCCACCGGCCTCTTCCTACGCCGCCGCCGCAGCGCCTGACTCGCCGCCGACGCCTCATTTCCTTCCTCCACTCATTTGCCAATGGGCATTTTCGCGTTAAAGTGGGTCATGAATAGACAAGTCTCCCGAGGCCTGTCGCTACCCCGATGAAGGACGAACCAATCATGACCAGCGCTCCACAAGCAACCACAGCCCCCGTCTCGCCCTGGCGTCACTGGCTGAGCGAAAACGGCGGACGCCTCCTCCTCTTCGCCCGCAAGCAAACCCGCTCCCAGGCCGACGCCGAAGACATTCTCCAGGAAGCCCTCGTCAAGCTCGCCCGCAAGGTCGAGGAAGGCAGTTTCGACGGCGGGCAGGAAGCCTGGCTCCCCTTCCTCTACACCCAGATCCGCCGCGAAGCCATCGATCTCGGCCGAAAAAACGACCGCCGCCGGAAACGCGAAGAACTCGCCGTTGAAGAGGCCCGCACCCTGGATAACCCCATGAATGAGCAGTGGTTCCACTCGGAGCACGACGACGAAACGCGCCAGCTCCTCGAACGGGAGCTCAAAAACCTCCCACAGAAATTCTCCGAAGTCATCCTCATGAAAATCTGGGGCAAACGCACCTTCGCCGACATCGGAGAAAGCCTCGGCATCTCCCTCAACACCGCCGCCTCCCGCTACCGTTACGGCCTCGAAGCCCTGCGCCGCCAGCTCGGCACCGCCCGCATCCGCGGAGACCTTTAACTCCCCCCACTCCACACACACCATGGACCAAGACCTGAAAAAACTCGAAGCAGAACTCGGCAAGCTCAGCCCCTGCGGCATGCCGGACGACCTCCTCGCCCGCCTCGACGAAGCGATGTGCCGCTGGCACGAAAAAGTTCCCCTGGAGGAAAAAATCGTTCCCCTCCAAAGCCGCCCCGCGCCCGCCGCCGCCCCCGCCCGCCCGCGCCGCCTCCCGCAACTCGCCGCCGCCGCCACCGTCACCCTGCTCGGGGTCGTCAGCGCGAACCATTTCTTCAGTCAACGCCGGCCGGCCACCCTCGCCGATACCCCGCTCCCACCCGCCTCGCAAGTCTCCCCCGCCAGTGCGCCGGAAGCCGGACTCAGCAAAGCCGGCACCACCTTCACCCCCAAATCCGCCCGCACCGACATCGTGGGCACCGCCGACCGCGGCCTCGTCTTCCTTCCCAACGGACAAGCCGCCCGCGCCGTCGCCATCCACTACCAGGACGAGCTCGAATACGCCAACGAACACGGCGAATCCCTCAAAATCAACAAACCCGAACTCAAACTCATCTACCTCCCCGTCGAGACCGACTGAGTCGCGAAGCGATGCGCGACCTCCTCCGCATTCACCTGCCGGTTTTTATCGGACTCACCGCTCTTGCTCACAATGCCATCATCGGACTCGGAGGGCCGGAGCTTCGCTATGAGCCGGCTCAGCTCATTGGAGCAACCTACTATTCGGCCTTCTTGAGCTTCTTCCTTTGGATCGTCCTGGTTCCATTTCTTCTTTTCGCTTCCTACCGCCGTTTTAGTGGATCTGGAATCAAACGTGATTTTGACCAGCCTGCCTTCATCTTCAGCACCCTGATCGCCATCTCATTATTAAGCATCTCCATTCATAGTTTCACGCATCCGCTCTTCTTTGCCGCCCTTCTCATCCCCGCCGCTGTTATGAACCTGATCCCACTGATGCTAAGCCTCTTCCTCGCCAGCCTTATCACCAGAAAATCCCGATCAAAACATCGCAACTTTTCACAAAGCAAAGCTTCCAAGCAATACTCCCTTTTCCCACCCGCTCTAAAATGACCCCTACTCCCGCATTGACGGCTCGATAATTCATCCGCTAGATTACTTTTATGAAAAACCTCCTCCTCGCCCTCTGCCTCTTTCCCTTGAGCTTCACCAGCGCCGAAACCCTGGAAATCACCCAGGCGGCAAGTGGCAAAAGCCTTGAAGTCACCCCTCTGAAAGTCACCGCCGAGCAAGTCACCTTCCGCGCCGGCAGCCAGCAATACACCGTCGACCTCGCCGCCCTCACCGCCGAAAGCCGGAAAGCCCTGCAAGACTGGCAAAGCCAACAAGCCGCCAAACGCAGCGAAGGAGCCGAAGCCATCAACCAGGCCCTCGGCCACGAGCTCTTTGGGAAAACCGACAGCCTCTTCTCCGAAAACCCCGCCGCCGTCGCCTCCCGCCTCAAATGGCGCAAAGAATCCGAGACCGACCAATCCAGCTCTTTCCGCGCCTACCCGCCCCTCA
>JBNNED010000388.1:0-5547 GCA_050285825.1 Verrucomicrobiales bacterium
GTTGAAGCCGTTCATGCGCTTGTAGCGGGCGATGATGTCGGTGGCGGTGTAGCCCTCGGGGTGACCGACGTGTAGGCCGGCGCCGGAGGGGTAAGGGAACATGTCGAGGACGAAGTATTTTGGCTTCGAGGGATCGAAATCGGAATCGCCGGGGCCTGGGGTGCGGTAGGTTTTTTCGGCCTCCCAGCGGGCTTGCCACTTGGGCTCGAATTCGTCAAAGGGGAAGGGTTTGCGGCGTTCGTCGGACATGATGCTGGGAGGAAAAAAGGCATGAATCGCGCCTGATAGCACGCAAAATTTTGTTTTTGGGCTGATCGGGAGCTCGCTCGCTCGTCATTTCCGGCTGTGGCGGGCCAGGAGGGCCTGGAGTCTCAGGCTGGTGTGGTGGAGGTTGAGGAGGCAGGGGAGGTTGCTGAGGAGGGCGTAGGCGATGATGATGAGGGCGTAGGGAGCGGGCGTCCAGAGGAGGAAAATGAGCAGGGCGGGAAGCTGGAGGAGGTGGGAGAAAAAACCGCGCCGCGTCTCGGTCAGCAGCGCACGGAGGGCGGGGGGCGAGGCGGACGGAGCGAGTTTTTTAGCGCTTCCGCCCAGCCAGGGAGCGGCATCGGGCAGGATGGCCTTCCAACGGCGCAGGCCGACGAGGGTAGCGAGTTTCTGACTGCGGGCGAGGGCGGCGGGGGCGGGAGGAGGCGTGGGGACGGATAGGGCGAAAAAGCGGTCGGGCAGGCGCAGGCTGAGCCAAGAGAGGAGGAGATGAAGGGCGGGGATGCCGAGGGTGTTGAGGACGGCAATCCAGAGGGCGGGCAGTTCAATCATCATGGCTCATGATTCCTTGGTCTTAGTGGCTTCAGACTTGGCGGCCTTTCCATGCGGTGGTGTGACCGCGCTTTTTTTTCCACAAGGCGGTGAAGAAGAGGGCGTGGTAGTAGAGCAGCGGCAGGGGAAAAAGGAGGGCCGTGAGCGGGTGGAAGCGACCGGCAAGTCGGAAGCCGCGCGCGCTCTGCCAGGCGTAGATGAGGTGGGCGAGGGTGGTGAGGGCGAGGGCGGGCGCGGAAGGCCAGAGGAGGGTGAGGGGCCAGGCGACGGTGACGAAAGTGGCCCCGGTGAGCCAGAGGGCGCTGAGCCGCAGGACGCGCGGGGAGGTGCCGCTGGCTCCGTGGAGAAAGCCTTTTTGCCAACTGGCCCATTGCTCGCGGTGGCCGCCGGGAAACATGCGCATGCTGAGATCCGCGCCCCCGAGCCAGTTGCGGGCGCGCAGGCCGTGGGCGGGCAGATGGGCGGCGAGGTGGAAGTTTTCGAGGACTTGATCTTTGACGAGCTCGTGACCGGCGAGTTTCCGGTGGCTTGTTTTCGAAAGAAAAAGGGCTTGGCCGAAGAGGGCGGGCGGATCGGGATTGGGCGCGCCGAAGGCGTTGGCACCGATGATCATGAGGAGATTGAAATAGGCGCAGAGTTGCTCGCTGGGGCGCTGGACGCGGTGGTAGGGGGCGAGCGAATGGACTTCGTCTTCTGCCGAGGTGAGCGCGCTCAGTTTGGCGAGAAAATCGGGCGCGGGGCGGGTGTCGGCGTCGAGAAAGAGAAACCAGTCGCCACTGGCTTGTGCCGCGCCTTGCTGGCAGGCCCAGGGTTTGCCGAGCCAGCCGGAGGGGAGCGCTTGGGCGCTGAGAACGCGGGCTCCGTGCTCGCGGGCGAGGGCGGCGGTGGCGTCCTCGGAGTGGTCATCGACGACGATGATTTCGTGGGCCGGCGCGCTCTGGGCTTGCAGGGCTTTCAGCAAAGGCGCGAGGTTTTTTTCCTCGTTACGCGCGGGGATGATGACGCTGATACGGGCGGTCGGGTGGGCCTTTTCCGGGAGCGCGGGCAGGTGGCGGGGTCGGCAGAGAAGGGGTCGCCAGGCGGGGCTGAGAGCGAGAGCCGCGCCGGCGGCGCAAAGGGCGGCAAGGCTCATGGACGGAAAACTCATGGACGGGTGGGCAGGGCGATCAACTCGAGAAAAGTATTAAGTTTTAGGATGTGCGCTTCAGTGGCTGACTTTCGTTTTTGAGCGTGCTTGGTTTGGTTTTTGAATTTTTGACCATTTGGTTTTTTAGGGAGAGAGCTTGTTGGAGTCAGTCGCTATGATTCTAGCTCGATCGACCTTGGTGCGGGGGGTGGTCGGCGATGATGCGGTCGGCGCATTTTTGGCCGGAGAGGACGACCATGGGCATGCCGCCTCCGGGGTTGGTGGAGCCGCCAGTGAAGTAGAGATTGTCGTAGCGGGTGCTGGTTTTCGGTGCTTTGAAGCCGTGATTACGCTTCCAGTCGGTGACGACGCCGTAGATCGAGCCGCGATTCGAGCGGTAGAGGCGTTCGATGTCGACCGGAGTGAGGAAGTCCTCGGTGACGATGCTCTCGCGCAGGCCGTTGAGTCCGCAGCGCTCCATTTTGTCGAGGCAGCGTTCTTTGAGGGCGAGGTAGTCGGCGTGGGTGATGCCGGAGCCTTCGCGCAGCGGGGGGATGTGGGGGAGGATTTTGATGTTGTCGCCGCCGGGCGGGGCTTTGCTGGGATCGGTGCGGGTCGGGGCGACGACGTAGAGGGTGGGGTCGTCGGGGAGTTGCTCGTCGTGAAAGACGGTGCGGAAGTGCTTGTGCTGGTTTTCCGAGTAGAAAAAATTGTGGTGAGCCAGTTGGGGGAAGGGTCGGTCGGTGCCGAGGTGGAGGACGATGCCGGAGCAGGCGGGCGCGAATTTTTCGAGTTTTTTCAAGAAACGCGGCGGCTCGTCGAGGAGTTTCTCGTAGCAGGGGATGACCTCCATGTTGCTTACGATGAGGTCGGTGCGGTGATGCGTGCCGTCGGCAAGCTGAAGGCCGGTGACTTTTTTCCCCTCTCTGGTGATTTTTTGCACGTCGGCTCCGAGGTGGAGGCGCACACCGAGTTCGCGCAGGAGTTTTTCCAGTCCTTCGGCGAGGCGGTACATCCCGCCGCGAACATACCAGAGGCCGTAGTCAAACTGAATGACGGGCATGAGATTCATGTAACCGGGGGAGTCGAGGGCGGAGGAGCCGACGTATTTGATGAAGTATTCGAGGATCGAGCGCAGCTGGGGATCGCTGATGCGCGCCGCGATGGACTCGGCCATGGAGTTTTTGTAATCGACTTCGCCCTTGAGGAGGCGGGTGCGGTAGTGGCGGATGAATTCCCAGAGATTGTCGAGTCCCTGGTCGAAATAGCCGTCTTCGGTGAAGCGGTATTGGCCGCGGGCGTAGTCGAGGAAGTCCTGGAATTCACGCCAATGGCTCTCGGCATCGCCCGGAAGTTTGGCCAACTCGGCGCGCATTTTTTCATCTTCCTGGTAGAGGTCGATGGGCGCTTTGTTTTCAAAAAAATTCCGCCAATGAGGCGTAACGGGATCGAGCTGGACGTAGTCTTCCATGCGGCGATCGGCGCGGGCGAAAAGCGATTCGAAATACTGGGGGAGGGTGAAGATCGAGGGGCCGAGATCGAAGGTGAAGCCGTCTTTTTCCAGCACGTTGAGCTTGCCGCCGAGCTGCTCGTTTTTCTCGAAGAGGTCGACCTCGTAGCCCGCGGCGCGCAGGCTGATGGCGGCGGAGAGGCCACCGAGACCTCCTCCGATAACGGCTGTGGATGTGGGCATTACAAGGAATCTGACAGCTGCCTGCTGCTTGTCAATTCAGGGAGAGCGTTTATAGGTGGAGGATGCAGATTGACGAGGCGACGCGGCGGGCGATGGCGGAAGTTTTGGAAAAGGTGCGGGGCGAGCGGGCTGGCGAGGGCTGGGGGGAGTGGCGGGCCTGTCGGGCGCGCCTGGATCGGCTGGAGCGGGCGCTGCGCGAGCGGGAAGAGGCGATTTTGGTGGCTTTGGCGGCGGATTTGGGCAAGCCGGGACTGGAGGCTTACGTCGCGGAGTTTTATTTTGTTTTGCAGGAGCTGCGTTTGTTGCGTCGGAAGGGAGGCAAGTGGCGGAAGACGCGGCGAGTGGGGAGTCCGGCTTATTTTTTTCCGGCGCGCAGTGAGTTGCGGCGGGAAGCTTTCGGGGTGGCCTTGATCGTGGCGCCGTGGAATTACCCATTACAGTTGGCCTTGGGGCCTTTGATGAATGCGGTGGCGGCGGGGAACGGGGTCGTGCTGAAGCCCTCGGAGCTGAGTCCGGCGACCAATGAGGTCTTGCGGGAAATTGTCGCGGAGGTTTTTCCCGACGGCGGCGGGGTGGTGGTCGATGGCGGGGCGGCGGAAGTGCAGGCGCTCATCGCGGCGGAGCCGGATTTCGTTTTTTTCACCGGCAGCACGGAGGTGGGGCGGAAGATCGCGGCTGGGGCGGCGGAAGTGCTCGCGCCCTGCGTCCTCGAGCTCGGCGGAAAGTCGCCGGCTGTTTTTGGCGAGGAGGTGAAGCTGGAGGTGGCGGTACGACGGCTTTTGGCGGGGAAGTTTTTCAATGGCGGTCAGACTTGTTTCGCCCCGGATTTCGTCTGCGTGCCGGCCAGTTTGCGGGAGGCGTTTTTGGCGGAAGTGGAGCGGCTATTCGCGGAGGTGCCGTGGCGGGAGGAGATGGCGCGGATTGTGAGCGAGGGTCATTTTCGGCGACTGGAAGGTTTGTTAGAGGGAGCCGAGGTCTTGGCGCGGCAGGGCGGGGACGAGCGCGGAAAATTACGACTGGCACCGCGCGTGGTGGCGGCGGATTGGGCGAGTGAGCTGATGAAAGAGGAGATTTTCGGGCCTTTGTTGCCGGTGATTTTTTATGAAAACGAGGCGGAGCTGCGGCGGGAACTGGCGGCGCGACCGAGTCCGCTGGCGCTTTATCTTTTTTCCGAAGACCGAGCCTGGGTGGAGGAGTGGCTGGGACTGTTGCGCTCGGGCGGGGTGTGCGTGAATGACACGATGAAGCAGGGGGCGAGCCTCACCCTGCCCTTCGGCGGAGTCGGGGAGAGCGGCTACGGGCGTTATCGCGGGCGGGCGGGAGTGGAGGCTTTTTCCTACGCGCGGGCGCTCGTGCGACGGGGGACTTGGGCACCTCGGGCGCTGGATTTCTTGCCACCCTACGCGCCGGCTTTCAAGTGGCTGCGGAAGTTTTTGCGCTAAGTGACTGGCTCGCTCCTCTGTGCTGGTGTGGCGATGTTGATCCATTGCCAAGCTGGAGCTTGGCGTTCCATCACTACGACTCTGGTTTGCCGGAGCTAAAATGCGCGGCGCAGAGCCGTTGGCGTTCGTCGAAGATGTGATCGAGTTGCTTTTTGACGAAGAGGCGGTGGACGAGCTTGCCGAGCGGACCGAAGGGGAGGACGTAGCTGACTTCGTCGCTCATGAGGACGCCGTGTTCGTTTTCCTCGAAGCGGTGGGTGTGGTGCCAGACTTTGTAGGGGCCGTGGCGCTGGTCGTCGATGAAGTGTTGTTTCTCGGCGATGTGCGTGATTTCCGTCATCCAATCGACCCAGAGGAAGGGGAGGATTTTGACTTGGTAGGTGATGATTTGGCCGGGGTGCATCGTTTCGGATTCACAGTGAAGAATGCGGAATCCGACGCTGTCGGGGGTGAGTTTGTCGAGGTTGCGC
>JBNNED010000389.1:0-9060 GCA_050285825.1 Verrucomicrobiales bacterium
TTTTTGTTGCGCCAATGATCTCAGACTGTTTCGTGAATTCAAGTCCGTAGACAAATAGTCAACATCGGAGCTATTCTCAATGCCGATGTCCAAAAGTTTGGTTGAGTCTGTAGCAGAATGCGTCAAGAGGCTGCGCCGCGAGAGGGGGATTAGCCAAGAGGACCTTGCGGAGCGAGCCGATCTTGACCGCACCTACATCTCAGGGATTGAAAGAGCAGTTCGGAACATTTCTCTGAATTCGCTCTCTTCGATCATTCGTGCACTCGGCCTAACGACCAAGGAATTTCTAAAAGAACTTCAAAAGGATCTATAAGAACCATTTTATTTTCACATGCCACCAAAGCCAAAGCCACCGAAACTACCGAAGCTACTTGACCGTAAAATATACAAGACGGGACAAACGAGAGGTGCAGACGATGATGTAATTTTTCAGAACAGAGTATCTCGGAACAGCACTGTTCTGATTCCCTTTGATTATTGGGATTCTGTATCGAAACCACCAGAAGAAGATAAACATTTCGATAATGGTTTTATTGCTTTAATATCGCCTTCTAGCTACTTTTCGCTGGATGATCCTGATGCCACCCTTGCCATTAAAGGATTGAAGCTTGGGAGAAACGCTTTAGTCTTTTACCAACTTCGCTCCGATTGGGATACGCATCCGCCCGATTCGATGAGGTGGAGGCCTGCTTCCAGCCGCACCAACCCCCTTGGCGGTCAATTTGTGGCGCGAATCGCGGGCACCACTGCTAGTCAAAATGGCGAGCGCATAAATCGTGGCTATACGAGTACAGGATGTAAAGGTGCTGGGATTCGACTATTTGAATATGCCTCATCCGATACGATAGGGCTTTGCCGCATTCAACTTGAAGCTCTTTTTTGGCACTGCAAGGATTCCGTTGAGACCGCTACAAATTTTGGAATGTCCAAGGTCGATGCGGAGCAACGAAAGGCTTTTTGTATTAAACTGGCTCAGGATTCAAACCTGTTGGATCGGTCCGAGCTAGTGGAGCAGCGTCTCATCAATGGAGAAGGGCTGACAATATGCCCTCTTTGTCTAGAGCCTTTGCCAAGTGAAGGTTTTTTCAGCCGTCTCGCTCAGGCTGAGGGCAGAGAAGTTCACGATTTGACCGTCACCGAAATTAATCTATTTCACATTCGCGAAGTTCGTTACGGAGAATACAACCATCGCCCCTATAATCTTGGTTGGGGGCATCACCACTGTAACGTGGTGGTCAAAGATTCTGGGATAATTGGGACTCTAGATTGGATGCAGGGCATTCTCACCCGAAATCTTGATGCGAGACTCTATGATCCTTCAAAAAGAAGCATTTCGGATTCGGATTGAGGCGGTGGCATCTGTGGCTTTTCAGCTGATTTGGGATTCCGCTTTGTCCCCTTGATTCGCTCCGAGATTACAGGAAGCCATTTCTCGTCGATTTCCATTGCAATTGATCTACGCCCCGACATTATTGAAGCTACGGCTGTGCTCCCTGAGCCCGCGAAGCAGTCCAATACGATATCGCCCTCGTAGGTTGTTGCTTCAATAGCATGTATGAGCATATCCAGTGGCTTCTCGGCTGGATGTTTGCCTTTGTAGGGTTTTACAGAGGGGAATGTCCACACATCAGTAAACTCCTTCTCCTTATCGACACTGAACTTACGTATGATATCCTCGTACGGAATCATGTAGGAAACTTTGCCTGTCGCAATAATGGCATCGCACATTTTGGAATATTGATCCCGACTCGGCGTGTTTCTACCGGCCTCCCAATTCGATACGGCTCCCCCGTGATTCACTTTCCCATATGCTCCAATCAGTTCAGTGAGGGCGTAAGTGGACATGCCTGCCTTAGTTCGCATTTCCTTGAGATAGAGGCCGAAAGGCGAGCGGTGAAGATTCCCTTGTTTCGCTGGTTCGGCAAATATGATTCGTTCGCTGTGAGGATACCACTGTCGCAGAGCCTCTTTCTTCATTTTTCCTTTCCAACCGTCATAGCCTGGTTCATTTGGCTTCGTCCACACGACGTGCGAAAGAATATTGAATTCATCGGACATCATCACCTCAAGCCGTGCCGACATGGAAGAGTCACAAAAGCAAAAGATCGACCCGTTGATTTTCAAAATCCGTCTCCACTGAGCAGCAAACTTCGTCATCCATTCGATATAGCATCCGTCCTGTTTGAACTGAGTATCCCCATAGATGTTCTTTTTCTGAGTTGCGTGGTAAGGGGGGTCAGTGAGGATTAGAGAGATTGAGTTGTCTGGAATCAGTTTCAAGAGTTCAAGAGAGTCTCCAGCCATCAGAATTGAGTTCGTAGCTCTTGTGTGAATCGCCTTTCCAGCTTCTCGGCAAATCTGCTTGAAATCTTGTTCTCTCATATTCATTTGTGACTTATAATCTACACCCTCTTTGGATTGTCAAGCACCGATCCCTAAAAAAATTAAGACTGCACAACAAGGTGGTGGACATCAACGGCTGACCCGCATTATGTTAGAGGCTGCCGTCGTTTTCCGATGGCGCGGCTCCGTTTCTACCCTCGTTCTCGGTCAGCCGTGAGTCACCTTTGACGTTATCTTCACGGAATGAAACAAGCGGTCCCCTCTCGAAAAACCACTGCCCTCAAGGTGAGCTTCGTCCTTTTCCTGCTGCTCGCCCTCATTATCGCTTTTCTCTACCCCGTCATCCACAGAGCGCGGAAGGCGGCCGATTTAAGCAGCGCGACTTGCCACATCCGCAGTATTGGCACGCTTTTCGTCCTTTTCGATCAAGACTACGGGCATTTTCCGACGACGCAGCTCCCTGACGATCCGAAAATTCGAGCCAAATTCACCCAGCGCGATCGTGAGGACGCCAATTACATCATCGGGCATCTCATCCGCCTCGGCTACACCGACAGCGAAGCCATTTTTTACGCGCCTTACCGCGGAAAAACCCGCGAGCCGGACGGGAAAATAGCCACGGATGAAGAACTCCTCGCACCCGGTGAATGCGGTTTCACTTATCTGAGCTTCCAGGACCGCCCCATGACCACCAAAGACAACGGCAACCTCCCCCTCCTCGTCACGCCGCTTCATCCTTGTGGTAAAGCCGACCCGAAACCATACGATGGCAAAGCTGTTTACCTCCGCCTCGATTCCTCCGTGCAGATACAAGCTATCAACGAAAACGGAGAAATCATCTTAAAGAATGAACACACCCTCTTCCAGACCGGAGCGGGAACGGCTTGGGAAGGCGGTCACCAGCCGAAGCTTCACCACCCGCTTTACCGTGGAGATGAAGTGCCGTGAGCGAGGCCAATCGATTCTCCTCACTTTTTGAAAGAATGCGCAGTCATCACAGGTAGTTTCCCGATCATGCCAAGCAAATTATTGAAACAACTCAGCGTTTTCAGCCTGAGCACCCTGTCCGTGCTGGGTGCGGAAAAATACGATCTCGTCGTTTACGGCGGCACGAGCGCGGGCATCACAGCCGGCTTGCAAGCCCTCAAGATGGGTAAAAGCGTGGTCGTCATCGAACCCACGAAACGCATCGGCGGACTGACCACCGGTGGTCTCGGCCAGACCGACATCGGGAACAAGCACGTCATCGGCGGTCTCTCGCGCGAGTTTTACCAACGAATTTCTCAGCACTACGCGGAGGACAGCGCATGGAACTGGCAGAAGCGCGAACAGTATAAGGACAGCGGGCAGACCCGCACCCGCAAGGGCGAGGACACGATGTGGACCTTCGAGCCGAGCGCGGCTCTGAAAGTTTACCAGGACTGGATCGACGAACATCAGTTGAAAATCGTTTACCAGCAACGCCTTGACCGTAGCGAAGGCGGAGTGAGCAAGGAAGGTGGCAGAATCGCTTCCATCCGTATGGAATCCGGCGAAGAATACGAAGGGAAATTCTTCATCGATGCCACCTACGAGGGAGATCTCTTTGCCGCCGCTGGCGTCAGTTATCACGTCGGGCGGGAAGCGGGCGACAAATACGATGAATCGCTCAACGGCGTGCGCACGGCGATGAACAAGCATCACAACTTCGTCAAAGGCGTCGATCCCTATAAAGTAAAAGGCGATCCCGAGAGTGGGCTCCTTCCCTTCATCGATCCCAAAGGCCCGGGCGAGGAAGGCAGCGGCGACCACCGCGTGCAGGCCTATTGCTTCCGGATGTGCCTCACCGATCATCCGGAAAACCGCATTCCCTTCCACAAGCCGGAGGGCTACAACGAGGAATGGTATGAGCTCCTGCTGCGTAACTTCGAAGCCGGCGAAAAAGGCATTCCCTGGATCAACTCCTCCATGCCAAACCGCAAAACGGACACCAACAACCGCACCGGATTTTCCACTGACTTCATCGGGCAAAACTACGACTACCCCGAAGCGAGCTACGAAGAGCGGGAAAAAATCGTCGCGCGCCATCTCCTTTACCAACAAGGACTCATGTGGACCCTCGCCAACCACCCGCGCGTCCCCGAGCACATCCGCAAGGGAGTTTCCCGCTGGGGCATGTCGAAGGACGAGTTCACCGAAGGCAATGGCTGGCAGGAGCAGCTCTACATCCGCGAAGGCCGTCGCATGGTCGGCTCCATGGTCATGACGCAGAACCACTGCCAGCACAAAATCCCCGTCGAAGATTCCGTCGGGATGGGGGCCTACACCATGGACTCCCACAACGTGCAGCGCTACGTCGATGAAAACGGCCACGTGCGCAACGAAGGCGATATCCAGGTCGGAGGTTTCCCACCCTACCCCATCAGCTACCACGCGCTGGTGCCGAAAAAAGAAGAATGCACCAACCTTCTCGTGCCCGTGAGCCTCTCGGCCTCGCACATGGCCTTCGGCTCGATCCGCATGGAGCCGGTCTTCATGGTTCTCGGACAATCGGCCGCCACCGCCGCCGCGCTGGCCATCGACAAGGACATCGAGGCCATCCAGGACCTGCCCTACGAGCCCCTGAAGGAGCGCATGATCGCCGATAAGCAGATCCTCGTCTACGAAGGCAATCCCAACGCCGACCGCCCGAAAGCCAAGGACTTCAAAGGCATCGTCGTCGATGATCGCGACGCGAAAACCACTGGCGCCTGGACGCACTCCATTCTCGCCGACGGGATCGGCCAGGGTTACCGGCATGACTCCAATGCCGGCAAAGGAACGAACACGGCGACCTTCAAGGCGAAACTCCCAAAAGCCGGTCGCTACGAAGTCCAGATCGCCTACACTCCGAACGGCAACCGCGCCTCCAACATTCCGGTCACCGTGAACCACCAGGAAGGCATCGCCACCGCCGTGCTGAATCAGAAAGAAGCCCCCTCCGTGGAAGGTCATTTCCACCCCGTGGGCACCTATGAGTTCGGCGAAGAAGGCACCGTCACCCTCAGCAACGAAGGCACCAACGGCTACGTCATCATCGACGCCGTCCGCTGGCTTCCCGCGAAATAACTTCAGGAGTTCTCAACTCCCGACAACCCAGCCCGTCCCTATCCGGACGGGCTTTTTCGTGCCCCCAAAGCTTACTCCGCACGCAGTTTCTGGAGTCGCGCTCCGATTTCCGCCGCCTTTTTCTCCGCTGCGTCGAGAGGCAAGCCCTCTTTCACGCCCGGACGCTGGTGGCCGGTCTCGCTCAGCCAAGCGTCACGCAGGAGGTGCAGGCGTTCGGAGACGAGACGATGAATTTCCTCCCCCTTCGGATACGTGGCCAACCACGCTTGCGGGCTGGCGAATGCCGCCGTTTTCTCATCACCCGCCCACTTCATGATGACATGACCGGCCAGCCAGTGGCCCTCACTCCCGGGGTGGACGCCGTCACCTTGAAAGGAAAATTTCGGGTCGACCGCCTGGCGGCGCGCGATTTCCGCGCTCATCGCGCCGTGGAGGTCGATGACTCGCCAGCCTGAGGCGCGCCGGCTCAGAAGCCACTCGGCGTAAGCCCCCAGAACTTCTTGGTTATAAGTCGGATGCGCATTTTCTCCCGTCACATGATCATAAGCCCAAGGCGTGATGAAAATGATCTCCGCTCCCGCCTTCCGCACCGCCGCACGCAGCTTCGTGATGCCCTTTTGGTAGGCTTGGAAGCGCATCTCGTCGAAAGCCTGATAAATACCGCAGTTCATGCCATAACAGGCCAAAACCAGGTCCGGTTGGGTCTTGGCCAGTACCCGCTCAAGCCGTTCATGGAGATCGGGTCGGGGGAATTTCCCGCCGGCATGGCCTTCCTCGCTGAGTCCGGACACCGTCTCGCTCGCCAAGCCGAGATTGAGCACCTGGCGCGCCGGGTTGGGATGATTGAGTTCCAGCCAGGTCGCGACATGGGCCACGTAGCCGCCCGAATAGGTGATGCTGTCGCCTAAAAAGAGCACGCGCCGGGCATCCTGGAGCGGCAAGGGAGCCTGAGCCGGAAGCCAGTTGACGAAGAGAAGAGCCAGCGCGGAGAAGAGGAGACATCTCATAGCCCCAGCATAAGCCGGAGACGCGCCGCGCCCAGCTTTTTCAAGGCTTCTCCGGCAATTTTCCTGACAAGACTTGCCATCGCCCCGCGTTTACTGCACGTTCTCTAGACGATTTCGATCGGAGAGAATTGGACAAGCTATGAAACGTTTTTTCACCCTGAGCCTATTGGCGCTGCCGCTACACGCGGACAGCACGGTTTACGAAGATTTTGAAAGTGACGGCTACGGCGAGTGGAAAGTCGAGGGGCCGGCCTTCGGTCTCGCGCCCAACTCGGACGCGCCCGATGGCATGAACGGGAAGGTCACGGGTCATCACAAAACATACTTCGCCTCTTCCGGTCACGGCGGTGACGAGCCCACCGGCACGCTGAGCTCCCCGGAATTCGAGGTTCAGAAAAAGTTCCTCTCCTTCCTCATCTGTGGCGGCAAACACCCGGGAAAAACCGCTCTCCAGCTCGTCATCGACGGCAAAGTCGTCCAGGAAGCGACCGGGGCGGACAACTTGCAGATGCGCCGCGTGAACTGGGATCTCAGCAAGTTCAAGGGCCAAAAAGCCCGCCTCCGCGCCATCGACAAAGAGTCCGGTCGCTGGGGACTCATCAACATCGACCACATCGTTTTTTCCGATCAGAAGATTGAAGCAAGCAAGCCCGCGCCGAAGAAAAAGCCCGCGCCGAAGCCGGAAGGCGACGAGAGACTGGCCGTGACGGAAGTTCTCCCCGGCGCGAAAATCCCGCACGGGGCGAAACTCGACATCTTCGCCGACACCGGCACCACCGGGATCGCCTCCCCCACCGCGCTCTCGGTCGATGAACAAGGCCGTGTTTTCGTCTCGGAAACCCACCGTTTCCGCTACGGCGTGGAAGACAATCGGGGGAATCTTTTCTGGGTCATTGACGACCTCGCCGCCCGCACGACGGAGGATCGCCGCGCTTTGCACGAGAAGTGGAAGGACAAGGTCTCCATCGAGCACATGACGAAAGTTTCCGAGAAAATCCGGGTCGTCGTCGATGAAGACAAGGACGGCAAGGCCGAAAAAGGCATCGTTTACGCCGAGGATTTCAATGACGTTCTCGACGGCACCGCCGCCGGCATCATGGCCTACAACGGCACGGTTTATTTCGCCTGCATTCCTCACATCTGGGCCCTGCATGACAAAGATGGCGACCTCGTGGCCGACGAACGGAAGTCACTCCAGGACGGCTTCGGCGTCCACATTTCCCTCTCCGGTCACGACCTCAACGGCTTCGCCATCGGGCCCGACGGGCGCTTCTACACGACCATCGGCGACCGCGCCTTCAACTTCACGACGAAAGAAGGCAAGAAGCTCGATTTCAACGACCAGGGCGCGATCCTGCGCTTCGAACCGGACGGCTCGAACTTCGAGGTCGTCCACGAAGGTCTGCGCAACCCGAAGGAAATCGCCTTCGACCAATGGGGCAACGGCATCACGGTCGATAACAACTCCGACCAGGGCGATGGCTCGCGCGTTGTCTTCCTCCTCGAAGGAGCCGACTCCGGCTGGCGCATCGACCACCAGGCGCTGCACACCTTTCACCGCACCATCGGCGTGGAAGACCGCCCGATCAACCGCTGGATGCAGGAAAAAATGTGGCAAACGCAGAACGACGAGCAACCACTCGACATCGTCCCGCCCATTGCCAACCTCACCAATGGCCCGTCCGGCCTCGCTTACTACCCAGGCACCGGCTTTGATCTCGATTCCAAAGACCGCTTCCTGATCACCGACTACAAAGGCGGCTCACCGCGCTCCGGCATTTACTCCTTCGGCATCGAGGCCGACGGAGCGGGCTTCGACATGATCGACGCCAAGAAATTCGCCTGGGGCATCGGCGTGACCGACGTCGAGTGGGGCTACGACGGCAAAGTTTACATCAGTGACTTCGTCACCGGTTGGGAATCCCACGACAAAGGCCGCATCGTCACCCTCAGCGACCCGCACCGCGCGGACGACCCCGAAGTGGCCAAAGTCGTTGAGACCATTCAAAAAGACTTCTCCGCCATGAGTAGCGGAGAACTGGCCGCTCTCCTGGAAAGCCCGGACCAGCGGATCCGCCTGCGCGCCCAAATCGCCCTCGCGGAGAAAGACGACGCCCTCGTCCACTTCACCGAGGCCGCCAACCAGCGCCTGAACCCCATCCAACAGCTTCACGGCGTCTGGGGTCTCGGCATGTTGGCCCGCAGCGAGAAAGGCGAAGCCGCCACCGAGCAACTCCTCAAGCTCATCGGCAACCAAAGCGAGCGCGTCCGGGGCTGGGTCGCTACGAATCTGGCCGAATCGACAATCGCGGACGGCAAAGCCCTCATTCCCCTCCTTGCAGATGAGAATGCCGAAGTCCGCCTCCGTGCCGCTCTAGCCCTCGCCCGCAAGCCACACAGCGAGGCACTGCCCGCCATTCAAAAGCTCATCACAGAGAACGCCGACAAGGACCCCTACCTGCGCCACGCCGGCGTCATGGCCATCCTGGCCTGCGCCAGCGTTGACCAAATCGTCGCGCTGAAAGACGAGCCCGATATGGCCCTGCGCCGCGTCGCCGTCGTCGCCTTGCAAAAAATCGCCAGCCCGCGCGTTGCCGAATTCCTCTTCGACGCCGACCCGCGC
>JBNNED010000390.1:0-3792 GCA_050285825.1 Verrucomicrobiales bacterium
CTGTGGGGATTGCCGGCAAACTCGCGGTTGTCCCAGATGCAGGTGAAATTCTCAAAATCAAAGACCGCCGCCTGATGATCCGGCGCGTCCCCCGTCATCATCTCGCCGTCATTGACGATCGGGCCTTTGACATCGCGACCACCCGAGGAAAAGACCTTGGTTGGCGCCAGCTCGTCGGTCCACCACAGAACCTGGTCGAACCAGTGAATCCCCCAGTCCGCAATCGTCCCGTTGGCGTAATCGAGAAAGCGGCGAAACCCCTTCGGGTGAATCTTCCGGTTGAAGGGTCGCAGCGGTGCCGGACCACACCAGAGATCCCAGTTCAATCCCTCCGGAGCCTCCTCGTTCGCCACCGGCTTTTCCTCGCCGCCGCCGTAGTGAATGATGCAGCGCACCATCCCGACATCGCCCACCTTCCCCGATTTGAGAAATTCCATCGCTTCGATGTTGTGCGGAGAAACCCGCCGATGCGTGCCCACCTGGACCACCCGACCCGTCTCGCGCGCCGCCTTCACCATGGCCTGCCCTTCGCGAATCTGATGCCCGATCGGCTTCTCGACATAAACATGCGCTCCCGCCCGCACCGCTGCGATCATGTGGAAGGCGTGCCAGTGATCGGGGGAGCCGACGATGACGACTTCCGGCTTTTCCTTTTCCAGCAGCTCCCGGAAATCCTCATAAACACGCGGCTTGACGCCCGCCCAGGCCACGACCTCATCCCGCACTTTCTCCCGCGCCGCGCGGTCGACGTCACAGACGCCCACGACCTGGGAACGCCCCGCCCGCACCGCTTCCCGCAGGATGTTCGTCCCCCACCAACCGGAGCCGATGAGCGCCGTCTTGTAAATCTTCCCCGTCTTGGGCTGCGCCAAAATCCCGGGAGCGAGAGCCGCTCCAGCCGCCGTGCTTAAAAAATGTCGTCTCGTAGGCATCGCCGCATCCTCGCCAATCCACGCCGCAGGTCAAGCTCACGCCGCCGGAATCCCATTCGCCGTCTGCCCGTCGACAATCTGCAGAACGCGGTCGCCGAGCGCCGAGAGCCGTTCGTCGTGGGTCACCACGACCAGGGTGGCCTGCCGCTCCGCCACGACTTCCAGCAAAATCCCCATGACCTCTTCCCCGTTGTGCGAATCGAGATTGCCCGTCGGCTCGTCCGCGAAGATGATGGCCGGTTCATTCACGAGAGCCCGCGCGATGGCCACCCGCTGCTGCTCGCCGCCGGAAAGCTCGGCCGGAAGGTGATCGACCCGCCCGCCGAGTCCCACCCGCTCCAGCGCCTCGCGCGCCAGATCCCGCCCCGCTTTGCCCCGGATGAGTCCCGGAACGAGGACATTTTCGAGGGCCGTGAGCTCCGGTAGCAAAAAGTAATTCTGGAAAATGTAGCCCACCCGCTCGTTGCGCAGGCGCGCCTGCTTCGTGGGCGAGAGTTCATAAAAATTCACCCCGTCCAGCCAAACCTCGCCCTCCTGCGGCCGTTCCAGGCCCGCCAAGGTGTACATCAGGGTCGTTTTCCCCGCGCCGCTCGGTCCGCATAAAAAAATTTTCTCGCCGGCGGCGATTTCCAGATCGATCCCCCGCAGGACCTCCACTTCCTTTTTCGCCAGACTGTAGGACCGATGGATATTCTTCGCGCGGATCATGATTTTCTCGCCCCAAACTAAGCACCCGAGCGCAGAGGGTCAATCATCCCCCCACAAAAAAATGCGACAGAGCATCCACTCTGCCGCACCGTTGACTAAAAACAAATTCGGAAGATGAACTCAGTTCACCTTCACTGCTTCGGAACCGGTTTCGCCGGTTCGGATCCGGATCGCTTCTTCGACTGGAGAAATGAAGACCTTGCCGTCACCGATCTTGCCCGTGTTCGCGCTCTTCACCACGGCTTCCGCCACGGCTTTGGCATCTTCATCATCCACCACGATCTCAATTTTGACCTTCGGGAGGAAATCCACGGTGTATTCAGATCCACGGTAGATTTCGGTGTGTCCTTTTTGGCGGCCAAAACCTTTCACTTCGGTCACTGTCATTCCCTGCACACTCACTTCCGCGAGCGCTTCTTTGACTTCTTCCAGTTTGAACGGCTTGATAATAGCTTCGATTTTTTTCATGATCCTCAAGTTCTGTGGCTGAGTATAAGCAGAGACCGTGCCAGTATAGAGAAATAAGAATTATTTTTTAATCAAGTTTCATCAAAAACGGAAATACCGCCGGCCGGGATCGAACCGGCACGACCAAAGGTCAACGGATTTTAAATCCGCAGCGTCTACCAATTTCGCCACGGCGGCATTGTCTCTTTTCGCAAGAGCAATCACGCAAATTCTCGCCCCGACGTCAATACGAAGCTGAAAAAATCACTCCTGCGCGGCGCGTTTGCGGATGGCTTGCAGGGCGTTCCCGACGTAAATGGCGAATTGCTCGTCGTCCGACTGCGCAATCGCCTCCAGAGCCGGCAGCGATTTTTTCGTGCCGACGACGTGGAGAATTTTGATCGCCTCAAGCTTCAACGAAGCCTCTCCGCTCTCCTCCAGCGTGCCCAACAGGCTGTCTTCCGCCTCCCTCCCGAGTTCCTGATAAAGCTCGCGCCAGCGCAGGGGCTCCTTCCGCCACAGCGCATTGACGAGGGCCACCGTCTCCGCCTCCTTGAAGGGCACGATGAGCGCGACGAGCTCGCGAGGCACACTCAGACCCGCCTGGTGCCAGCTTTGGAGCTTCTCTCCGAGGGCCCGAGCCAGGTCGGGATCCTCCGCCCCCCAGCGTTTCAGCGCAGCGGCGATGGAAACCTTCATCTCCGAATCAAGCTCGGGATGCAGCAGCTCAACGAGTTTGGCCCGAATCTCAGGCTTGAACAGCAAGACCGCCTCGCTGGGCACGCCCGCCAGCCGGGTCACCGCTTTCTTCACGCGATCGGCATGCACTTGATCGAGCTCGTCGAGATTCCGCTTGAAAAAGGCCGGATTTTTCCAGTCCGTGAGCTTACGGAAAAGCGCCGGGTCAGGGTCGCCAAAGACGCCCTGATCGAAGTCGAGAATGAGCAAATGCCTTTCCGGGTATGAGCGCAACTCACCAAGCCGCTCCACGACCGTGTAGACCTCGTCGAAATCCGACTCCAGCCCCGCCAGCACGAGCAATTCCTCGTTTTCCCCCCGCGGGTAGAAGGTCGGAATCTGCTCTTCCGCCATTTTCAGCGAGCGCTCGAGATACTGGCTCACCGCGATTTTATGGCTGTCAGGAATGCCGCGAAAATACACGCCGGCGGCTTCCGAACCACCCGCCAAGGCCTCGTCCAGCGGGCTCAAACGCAGCTTCTCCATGAGCCGCTCCATCGAGTCAGCCAGGGTCTCCTCGCCTCCGGCATCCGTTTCCGGACTCAGAGTGATTTCCATCTCAGCGCCCGCCGCACCACCCGGAGTTTCCCGCACTTCGCGACTGAGCACGAGGCCGAAGAGCCCGCCGCTCAGCAGGAGCGCGAGCACGCTGCCCTGCAGGCGCCAGCTTTTCGCTCCGAAAACGACCAGCCCGATGCCCAGCAGGCTCACAAAACCAGCCAGGAGAAGGCGTTGGCCTTTGGACACATCCGCAAACAACGCGGACCCCGTCATCGTGCCCAAAAAGAAAATGAGGGCGAATCCGAGGATCAGGAGAAGGCCCCCGACCGCCGCCGCGCGCTGAGCCGGACTCGCCGGCATCAAGGCCTCGGCCGAGACATTGTTAGCATAGCTGGCTTGCTGGAAACCGACTGGCTGGCGCAGCTCCCGGGGCGTGCGCCCGAGTCGGTCCAGCAGGGCATCCTGA
>JBNNED010000391.1:0-2650 GCA_050285825.1 Verrucomicrobiales bacterium
CGGATCGAGCCGAAGGCGATGTGCGTGCTGGAAACACAAACGGGGACGAGGAGGTTGTCCGCCTGGCCTTTTTTCGGCACGAGCGAGCCGTAGGCGATTTCGTAGGGGCCTTTGGTGGAAACCCCGATGTCACCTTCGTTCTGCACGTATCCTTCCGGCGTGATGTAGCGCTGGACGTTGTGGGAATCAATGGTGTAGGAGCCCATCCCGACCGAGTCCGGCGTGGGTTTTTTCTTACGCAATTCGTTCTCCGTCATGACGAAGGCCCCGACCATGCGACGGGCTTCGCGGATGTAAAGTTGGTGAGACCAGTTGCCATTGTCGGTGAACTCGTCCTTGGGCAAACCCCAGGTGTTGATCTTTTTCTGGATGTCTTCCGGCACGCGGGGGTCGTTGGCGAGGAAGTACATGTAGCCTTTCTGGTAGCGCTCGTGCTCGGCGATGATTTCCTTGCGGCGCTCGTAGCTGGCGTCGGGATAATCATAGTTCATGCCGATGTTGTCGGTGGAAAACGGGCCGTGGTTGTTGGTGTCCGTTTTCTTATTCGGAACCGGATCAAACTTCTGGAAGGCATCGCGCCAACCGGCATCGAAAATCCGCACCATAAGCTCGTATTCGGCTGGATCGTAGCCCTCGGGTTTCGGGAAAGGAATGCGGTTTTCCGGCTCATTCGTCAGGCACATGCGGAAGCAATAAGCCTGCACGCGGTGGTCGGCCTCGCCCTTCGTGCCGGGATCTTCCGCGCTGATGCGGGGCAGAACGCCGCTCGAGGGATCACCGGGCACTTTGTACGGGCTGATGCGCTTTTTGCCGGGAATGGCATCGAAGTGGTGGCGGTGGTGGAGCACGCCGGTTTGCACGCCATTGTGCTGTTCGCCATACTGGCTGTTGGCCTCGCGCCCCACATGATAATCAACGCCCGCTGCGGCCATGAGGTCGCCCTCGTACGTCGCATCGATGAACATTTTGCCCTCGTAGCTCTTTCCGCTGAGCATGGTGATGACGGCGATGCGGCCGTTCTCCATTTTCACCCCGTTTTCCCGGTCCAGCCACTCGTCACGGTGGACGGGAATCTCAAATTCCTTCACGTAATCCTCGAACACGCCTTCGGCCGCACTCGGCTCGAAAATCCACATCGTACGGTTCTCTCCGTCGATGGCCGGCGTGCCCTGGCCCTGATTGCCATACTCCGATTTTTTCTGCCAATCCCAACTCTCCTCTTTCTGATAATGCTTGTAAATGCGGTGGTAGAAATCGCGCGAAAGCCCGCCGATGACCGATTTATCCCCCGTGTCGGTGAAGCCCAAGCCACCGGAGGAAAGTCCGCCAAGGTGTTTGTCCGGGCCGACGATGACCGCCGTTTTGCCCATTTTTTTGGCCTGCACCGCCGCGATCACGCCGGCCGAGGTGCCACCGTAAACCACGACATCGAATTTCTCCGCCGCTGCAGACCACAAGGTGGCCGCGCCCGTGAACAAGATCGTCAATATTCTCTTCATATAGTGATAGCGGACTACGTTGTCGCTCGGCTCAGCCTATCAGTGAAGTCAAGTGCTTCAATCTTTCTTCATGAAATCCTTCCGCTGCCAGACGCGGACGTAATCGATGGTGAAATCTCCCGGCAACTGCGCCTCATCCAACGGGGCGTTATCCCAGCCCCCTTGCGGCAGGGTAAAAAGGAGATACGAGGGCACCCGGGAAATCCGCTCATGCTCCCAGCGCGCCACCTCTTCGCCATTGTAATAATAGACCGCCTTGCCCGGCAGCCAGAGCAGCCCGCACGTCACGTAACCCTCGGCGTCCGGTCGCGTGTAAATCATATCCGAGCCCACCGCTTTGTGCTCCTTGCCGTAGTCGTCCCAGTGCATCGCCACGTTGAAACGCGTCGGCCCCCAGCGCGTCAAATGCTCCATGATATCGAACTCCATCCCCTGGTGTTTCGTCGATTGCCGGTAGATTTTCGAACCCGGCCCGCGGTCCGGCATCATCCAAAACGCAGGCCACAAGCCCGGCGTTGTCGGCATTTTCATCCTCGCTTCAAAATAACCGTAAAGCTGGACAAACTTCCCATAAGTCCCGAGATAGCCCGTCGTGAAGGGAAATTTCTTCCGCTGCGGATCGTCGTTGTGATGCGACTCCTTCCGTTCGTATCGCAAGCGCACCAAGCCGTCGCCCAAAAGCACGTTGTCCTTCGAGAAAGCGCTTTTTTTGTCCCAATAATTCTCCGTATAAACGTCCCAAATCCCCTCATCCAGGCTCTCTCCGGAAAAATCCTCATCCAGCGTGCGCACCCACTCACCTGCCACCGGCGGCTTCTTCCCGAGCCACTCCGGCAGCGGCTTCGGCTCCGGCAGACGCGCCTCAATACGCTCAAGCAAGAGCTCACCCGCCTCTGCCGAGCTCACCACCAGCCCCTTCACCGCGTCACTGCTGAAGCGAGCGCCCGTTCCCTTCTCACCATACCAATGCTCGCCCTTCCCCGCCTGCTCACCGACCCAACTTTTTTCCGGCAAAAACGACACCAGCACCTCGCGCGACTCGCCGGCTGCCAGCTTTTCCACCCGCACTTGATCGGTCGGCCCGCCATTGCTCGCCACCTGCAAAACCGGACTCAGAGCCCGTTCTCCCACATTCCGCACCCGCACCCGCA
>JBNNED010000392.1:0-5276 GCA_050285825.1 Verrucomicrobiales bacterium
TCTTCCGATCTCTCTACTTTCTTAAAAATGCCGAAGCCTACCACAAAGGAGAACTCGCGGACTTCTCCCGGGTCGGCGTCCGGGCCATCGACGACCTCACCCTGCGCCTCACCCTGCGCGGCCCCGTCCCCTTCCTCCCCGAACTCACCAAGCACTACACCTGGTATCCCGTGCCCAAACACGTCATCCTCGAGCACGGCGAAATCAACACGGCCTTCGCTTCCCCCTGGACCCGACCCGAAAACATCGCCTCGAACGGCGCATTCAAACTGAAATCCTGGCGCACCAACCACCACATCGAAGTCGAGCGCAACCTCCACTACTGGGACGCCGACACCGTCTCGCTCAAGGGTATCCGCTACCTCCCGATTTCCAATTACTACACGGAAACGCGCATGTTCGGCGACGAGCAACTCCACCTCACCTACACCGTCCCCTCAGAGCTCATCCCTTACGCCAAAGAGCACTACCCGCAGCAACTCCGCCAGGAACCCTACGTCGGCACACGCTTCCTCCGCACCAACACCCTGCGCCCCCCCTTCGACAATCCCGGCGTGCGCCGCGCCTTCGCCCTCGCCATCGACCAGGAAGCGATTTGCGAAAAAATCCTCCAGGGCGGCCAGACGCCAGCCTCCGGCATCGTCCCCCCCTTCGGCGATTACCAAGCCGCCGGCGACATCAGCTTCGACCCCGAAAAAGCCCGCCAGCTGCTTGCCGACTCCGGTTATCAATCGACTTCCGGCTTCCCCGACATTTCCCTTCTCACGACCGATTCCGATTCCGGTCGCCGCGAAGCCGAAGCCCTCCAGGCGATGTGGGAAAAACACCTCGGCATCAAAGTCCGCATCATCCAACGCGAATGGACGACCTACCTTGAGAAACAATACACGGCCGACTTCGACCTCGCCGCAGGCGGCTGGATTGGCGACTACCTCGACCCCACGACCTTCCTCGAAATGTGGATCAACGGCGGCGGCAACAACAACACCGGCTGGGGTTCTGCGGCCTACGAGGACCTTCTCCGCGAAGCCGAAAACACCGCCGACCCCGCCGAGCGCCTCGCCACCCTCTCCCGAGCCGAAAAAATCCTCCTCGCTGACACCCCCATCCTCCCCATCTACCACTACACCACGAACTACCTCATCCGCCCCGAAGTCAAAAACTGGCACCCCCTCCTCCTCAACAATCACCCCTTCAAATTCGTCAAAATCGAACCCTAAACGTGCTGTGGGTGAAATGCCCTCCGGGTGCATCCTGCCCGCAGAAATAAAATTTTCACCCACCCCCTCGCCAACTCCGCGGAAAAACCAAATTCCCAAAAACTCAAAAACCAAAGCCCTCCACCGCCAAGCAAAGCCTCTCCAAACGCCCCCACTGGCAACTGGCAACTGAAAAACTCCAACTTCCAACTCCCACCCATGCTCCGCATCATCCTCTCGCGTCTCCTCCAGACGATCATTGTCGTCTTCGCCCTCGTCACCTTCACCTTCTTCGCCGCCCGTGAGATTCCCGGCAACCCTTTCGCCTCCGACAAAGCCAATTCTCCAGAGGAACAGGCCGCCCTCGAGGCCTACTACGGACTCGACAAGCCCCTTCCCATCCAATCCCTCAACTACTGGAAAAACATCCTCACCAAAGGCGATTTTGGCGACTCCCTCGCCCTCAAAGGCCGTCAAGTCTCCACCATGATCGCCGAGTCCTTCCCCGTCTCCCTCACCCTCGGCTCCCTCGCCCTCGCCCTTGGCATCCTCCTCGGCATCCCCCTCGGCATCATCGCCGCCCTCTACCACAACCGCCCGCCCGACTACCTCGCCATGATCGTCGCCATCTCCGGCATCTGCATCGTCACCTTCGTCCTCGGCCCCCTCTTCCAGGACCTCCTCGCCAAACCCCTCCCCTTCCTCAACGTCGCGGGCTGGTCCCGCCCGGCCGACATCATCCTCCCCGCCATCACCCTCTCCTTCGGCGTCGCCGCCTACCTCGCCCGCCTCACCCGCGGCGGCATGCTCGACGTCCTCTCCCAGGACTACATCCGCACCGCCCGCGCCAAAGGCGTCGCCCCCCTGAAAATCATCACCAAACACGCCCTGCGACCCGCCCTCGTCCCCGCCGTCACCTACCTCGGCCCCGCCTTCGCCGCCATCATCACCGGCTCCTTCGTCGTCGAAAACATCTTCCTCGTCCCCGGCATGGGCCAGCACTTCGTCATCGCCGTCACCTCCAAGGACTACAACCTCCTCCTCGCCATCGTCCTCTTCTACGGCATCCTCATGGGCCTCGCCAACCTCCTCTCCGACCTCGCCCTCATCGCCATGGATCCTAAATTGAGGAACTAACCAACACTTCCGAGTTCCCACTTCCGCGTTCCGCATTCCCACTTCCACATTCCCATGTCTTCCAGTCTTGCCTCTTCTAGTCTTGAGTCTCCGCATCTCGAAAAAGGCTCCTCGCTCTGGGCCGACGCTTTCCTGCGCCTGCGCAAAAACAAACTCGCCCTCCTCGGTGGCCTCACCGTCCTCCTCATCCTCCTCGCCTGCTTTCTTGCCGCCCCCATCCTCTCCCTCTGCGGCTTCGACGCCAACTCCCAGGACCTCAACCAACGCTTCACCGGCCCCAGCTCCCGCGCTTTCCTCGGCACCGATCAACTCGGGCGCGATCTCCTCATGCGCGTTCTCGAAGGCGGCCAAATCTCCCTCCTCGTCGCCCTCCTTGCCACCGCCGTCACCGTCGCCATCGGCACCCTCTACGGCGGCCTCGCCGGCTACCTCGGCGGTCGCTGGGAAGGTCTCATGATGCGCCTCGTCGACGGCCTCCTCGCCATGCCCTTCCTCATCATCGTCATCCTCTTCCGCGAGCTCATCTCCGTGAAAACCGACGAGGGCGCCCGCTGGTTCATCGACACCCTGAACTTCGACCCCGACCTCGTCCTCCGTTTCGCCAACCTCCTCCCCCTCATCCTCGCCATCGCCGCCTTCGGCTGGCTCAACATGGGCCGCATCGTCCGCTCCTCCGCCGCCTCCCTGCGCCGACAGGAATTCGTCGAAGCCGCCCGCTCCCTCGGCCTCTCCCACCCCCGCATCCTCCTCCGCCACCTCCTCCCCAACATGCTAGGCCCCATCATCATCTACGCCACCCTCACCATCCCCTCCTTCATCCTCTACGAGGCCACCCTCTCCTTCATCGGCCTCGGCGTCGAGCCCCCCAACTCCTCCTGGGGCATCCTCATCAAAGAAGGCGCCAACTTCCTCGAAACCCAACCCCTCATCCTCCTCTACCCCGCCCTCCTCTTCTCCCTCACCCTCTTCGCCTTCAACTTCCTCGGCGACGGCCTCCGCGACGCCCTCGACCCCAAAGCCTGTAAGGATTGAAAAATGCGATCATGAAAAATGAAAAATTTTCCGCCCCCCAAAACCCCACATTACTGAAAGCATTTTTCATTCTTCATTCCTAAATTTTCATTCCCATGTCTCTCTCCAACCCCCTCGGTCTCCTCGCCCTTCTCGGCATTCCCGCCCTCCTCCTCATCCACTTTCTCCAGCGACAAAAACCGCCCCTGACCATCACCACCCTCTTCCTCCTTGAAAAAAACCGTCCGCCCGACCACGCCGGACACCGGCTTGATCGCCTCCGCCACTCCCTACCCCTCTGGCTCCAAATCCTCGCCGTCCTCCTCCTCACCTGGCTCCTCATCGAACCCCGCTACCCCCGCGCCAACTCCGCCGCCCGCATCGCCGTCGTCATCGACGCCTCCGCCTCGATGCAAGCCTTCCGCGCCGAAGCCCGCGCCGCCCTCGCCGAGCGCCTCCCCATCCTCCAGGGAAAAGCCCCCGGCCTCGAGCTCCTCCTCCTGCCCAGCGACCAGCCCACGCGCCCGCTCTACCATGGATCCTCCCTCAGCGACGCCCTCCAGGCCCTCGACCACTGGCAAGCCACCGCCGGCGCTCACAGCCCAGACGACGCCCTCCGCCTCGCCCGTAGTCGTCTCGCCCCGCACGATCCCCTCATCCACCTCACCGACACCCCCCCTGCCGACCCCGAAAAGCTCCCCTACGACACCCAAGTCCTCGCCATCGGCCGCCCCCTCCCCAACGCCGGCTTCACCACCCCCATCTTCACCGAAGAAAACGGCCAGCTCCAGCTCCAAACCCTCCTCCTCAACCACCAACTCGACCCCGCCACCCTCACTTGGCAGCTCGAAGCAGAAAACGCGACCGAACCCCCACCCGAAAGGAACGCGGGACTTCAGCCCGCAACCGCCCACCCCTTGACGCCCCAGCGGACGACCAAGGAGAGTGCAAGCGGTCTCCAGCAGACGACCAATGAGAGCGCAAGCGCCTCAGAACAGCGGACGACGCGCCGAGCGCAGCGAGCAAGGAGTGCAAGCGCCTCAGAAACCCCCAGCGGACGACGCGCCGAGCGCAGCGAGCAAGGAGTGCAAGCGCCTTACAGCGGCCGAGGGCTCGCAGGGCAAGCGATCCCAATAAACCTCCCCTGGCCAGCCGAAACCGAAAGCGCCACCCTCCACCTCCAAGCCCCCGGCGACCCCTTCCCCCTCGACAACACCCTTCCCCTCGTCCGTCCCCGACCCAAAACCCTCCTCTACCACAGTGAGCAAAGCGATCACCCCCTCCTCACCCGCCTCCAAAACGCCATCCCCAACCTCCGTCCCGCCTCCACGCCCGCAGACGCCGACCTCCTTCTCCTCTTCCACCTCCCCCCCACCCTCCCCGACCAGCCCCTCATCCTCCTCCCCCACGGCAGCGCCCCCGACCGGAACGCAAGTGAAATCCCCGCTAAGGGACTCCAGCTTGGCTCTCCTCCCATCCCCGCCGACCACCCCCTCATGGTTCAACTCAACTGGCAAAGCCTCCACGCCCCCCGGCTGCTTCCCCTCCCCACCCAGCCCCACGCCCAAACCCTCCTCTGGCTCTCCCCACCAAGCGCCGCCCAGCGGACGACCGAAGGGAGTGCAAGCGATCCCCTCCCCCTCATCACCCTCGCAACCACCCCCTCCGGCCACGCCCAGCTCCTCCTCCACTTCCACCTCCCCAGCTCCAACGCCCTCAAGCAATCCGCCCTTCCCCTCCTCCTCCTCCGCTTTTGCGAAGAGCTCCGCCGCCAGAAAATCGCTCCCACCCAGGCCAACTACGAAACCCGCCAACTCCTCTCGCTCGCCCACGCGCCCACTGCCGAACTCAGCTTCTCCGGTCTCTCCTCCGCCCCGCCCCTCCGCGCCCCCGCCACCCCCGGCCACTTCAGCATCGCCCAGGACGGAC
>JBNNED010000393.1:0-5281 GCA_050285825.1 Verrucomicrobiales bacterium
GAGGTCGAGGTAGCCCTGGGCGGTGAAGCCGAAGAGGTGGAGGTATTTTTGGACTTCGATTTCGGCGTCTTCGATGCGTTTGGAGATTTCCACCTCCTGCTCACGGGTCAGCAGGGGCACCTGGCCCATCTGCTTGAGATACATGCGGACGGGGTCATCGAGGATGTCGAGCTTCTGGTCCTTGGTCTCGCCCTCGTTGTCGTCGTCTTTCTTCTTATCCTTGTAGCGATCAACCTCCGAGGCGTCGATGATGTCGAACTCCATCTGGCGGAGCCGGTCGAGAATGGCATCGACGTCGGCGGGTTCCACGATGTCCTTGGGGAGGATCTCGTGGATGTCATCATAGGTGAGGTAATCCTGTTCTTTGGCGAGTTTGATAAGCTCGCGGATCTTTTCCTGAATCTCCGGGGTGTCGATGCGCGCTTTGAGGGCGGCTTTCTTCGCCGGGGTGCTCTTCTTTTCCGCAGCGGCGGGAGCGCTTTTGGCGGGAGCTGCTTTTTTGGCAGCGGGGGCCTTCTTCGGAGCGGCTTTTTTCGCAGCCGTTTTCTTGGCGGCGGTTTTTTTAGCGGCGGTCTTCTTGGCCGGTGCTTTTTTGGCGGGAGCGGCTTTTTTCGGGGCTGCTTTCTTTGCTGCGGTTTTTTTGGTCGCCATAGTAAGTGGGTGAGCTAGCTGGGCTGGAATTCGGGTGTGTTGGGCGGGCCTGGATTGACGGGAGCGGAAGTGCTAGGCACAAACCACCCATTATAGGTCAACCGCAGGCGGTCGGGGGCGAAATGTTTGTTGGATGCGCGAAATCGTCAAGTAGTATTTTGACAAAGGCGGCTCTTTTTTCCGAAGCGATTGATCGCCAGTCATTCGTGATAGAGGATGCGGCCGCAGTTGTCGCACTGGCACAAGTCTTTGCCAGCTTGGACTTTAAGGTAGGTCGCGGGGGTGAGCTTGACGTGACACCCCTGGCACTGGCGGCTTTCGTTGACGGCGCTCACGGCCAGAGATTTTTTCGTTTGGAAGAGGCGCTCGTAGGTGGCGAGAAGATCGGGATCGATATCGACGACCAGGGCCGCGCGCTTGACCTCGAACTCGCGCAGTTCGTCGCGGTCGTGATTGGCGCGGGTTTCGAGCGCCGCGATTTCTTCATCCACAAAACCACGCGTCCGCGCGAGATCCTGCTCGGCTCGCTCGATGTTCTCGCGGAGTTCGTCGGCGGCGACCATGTGCTCGAGCTCCTGCGTTTCGAGTTCGTCAACCTGAGCTTCGTAGCGCGTGATTTCCTCGGCGAGGGCGCGGAACTCGTCATTTTTGCGCGTCTCAAACTGCTGGGTTTTGAGGCGGTTGACGGTTTCCCGCCGCGTTTTGATGTCGAGTTCGACCTTGTTGATCGCGAGTTGGTTGTCTTTGAGCGCTTGCTGGGCTTCGGCGAGGTTTTTCTCGTCGTTGCTCAGTCGCAGCTTGGCGTTTTCCTGCTCCCGGGGGATGCGTTCGAGATCTTCCCGGCGTTTCAGGATCTCGCGATCCTGGTGTTGGAGGAGGATCAACTGCTTCAAGTCATCTCGCATGAGAAGGAAGATAGGAGGGGAAGGGCGGGGCGGCAAGCGCGGCTTTGGGGATTATTTTTGATCCCCCGGCTTGTCTTCGTCGCTGTCCGATTCTTCTTCCCCGCTTTCCCGATCTCTCTCACCCTCAGGCGTTTGATCTTCAGGAGGAGCGAGGGGATCGTAATCGGGGTCTTCCTCGAAGTTGACATCGACGAGTTCTTCATCGGGCGCCAGTGGGTCGCCGCGGTCCTCTTCCTCACCACTTTCGGTCTCATCTTCCAGGTCGGCCTCATCTTCCGCGCTCAGGGAATCGCCTTCCGGCTCTTCTTCCTGCGGAACGTCCTGGAAGCTCATGAGGCGGGCGAGTCGTTCTTTTTCTTCTTCAGCTTCCCGACGTTTTTCCCGTTTTTCGTAAAAGAACGCGAGCCAGATGCAGATCTCGTAAAGGACATACATCGGCGCGGCGAGGAGCGAGAGAGTGGCGATGTCGGGGGTGGGGGTGATGATGGCGGCCACGACCATGATGGCGATGACGGCGTAGGAGCGGGTCTCGCTCATCATGGTGTAACTCAGAATGCCGAGGTAAACGAGGGCCATGACGACGACGGGGAGCTCGAAGGCGAGGCCGAAGATGAGAACGAATTGCGTCGCGAAGGAAATGTAGTAGCCGATGCGCCAGTCGTTCGAGATGCCCAGCCCCTGACCCCAGTCGTAGAAGAAGTTGAGGACCTGCGGGAGGACGAAAAAGTAGGCGAAGAGCACGCCCATGATGAAGAGGCCGAAGCCGATGGCTAGGGCGGGCCAGAGCATGCGGCGTTCCTTGTCATTGAGGCCCGGGACGATGAATTGGAGAATGAAATAGAGGAGGAAAGGGAAGGCGATGACGATGCCGGCGAAGAAGGCCAGCTTCATCGTGAGCATGAAGGTTTCCGTCGGTTTGAAGGAACTCATCAGGCGGAGGTTGCCCTGGCCGTTGAGTTCGGTGGACGGTTGTTTTTCGAGGAGGGTGGCGACGCGCTCGCGCAGGGTGGGGTCTTTCCAGCCCGTTTTTTCGAGGAAGGACTGCTGCTGGTCTTCGGGCAGCTCCTTGGCGGCGCGGTAGATGATGGCCGCCTGGGTGAGGGCGCGCAGGTCTTTGTCGTTGATTTCCTGCCAGAAGCTTTCCGCGACGTCGGAGGAGAAAAGACGGAGGTTCGAGGTGGCGTCGGCGAGGGTGAGGGCGCGCTCCCAGGTGTCGAGATCGAGGTCTTTGGGCAGAGCGTTTTCCTGCTTTTGAATCCAGACTTCCTCGACGGGCTTGCGCAGGACGTTCATGAGGTCGTCCTTGAAGGTGAAGCAGATCAAGGTGCTGACGAGCAGAGTGATCATCACCCGCGAGATCATGATGCGCAGGTCTTCCAGGTGTTCGAGGAAAGGTTTTTCTTCCTCGGGGTTCGCTTGGTCCCGGAGTTGAAACAATTTGTTCAGGAGAAACATGATGGGCGGCGAATGCTGGCGCAAGTCCCCACGGAGGTGAAGAGTAATTTTCGCCCTTTTCTTTTTTTCTTTTTTCCTTTCGCGGGATTGCGCATCCGGCGGAATGCGATAGGCTGGCCGCGTGTCCGGACTTAGCCCTGATCAACTGGCCAGCCAGCTCCCCGTGGGAGGCATGTTCAGCGAACGCCAATGGCTGTGGTCGCCCGAGCCTTTTGAGCTCAGCGCCCGCGAGAAAAAGCAGATCGGCAGCCTCGGCCATGTCCTCTCAAAGTTTCAGGAAAGCTGTGAGCTCATTTACCGCCGCAGCGTGAAAGGCAGTGCGCCGGAGTGGATTGCCGAACTGCTCGACACCGGCAAACCGACCTGGCTCGTCGATCACCAGAACGAGGCGAGTCAGATCGAAGTCCGCCCGCGCGTCATTCGCCCCGACCTCCTCTTACAGGAAAAGGGCTTCGCTTTGAGCGAGCTCGACGCCGTCCCGGGAGGCATCGGCACGCTGGCTTGGCTGAACCAACGCTACGAGGCGGCGGGATTCGAGGTCCTGGGCGGAGCCGAAGGGATGATCGAGGGCTTCCGTTCGCTCCTGCCCGAAGGCGGGGAAATTCTCGTCTCCGAGGAGTCCGGCGATTACCGACCCGAGATGGAGTGGCTCGCCGGCGAGCTGGGAGAGGCCTGGCAAGTCATCGCCGCCGAGGAATGGGACGATCACGGAGCGGAGCATTACCGGTTTTTTGAACTGTTCGACTGGGAGCAAATCCCGCGCTCGCGTGAGCTGGCCGCCACCGGCCGGGTGACTCCTCCCTTTAAGCCTCATTTCGAAGAAAAAATGTGGCTCGCCCTCCTCCACAACCCCTCACTCCGGGCGCTTTGGGAAGAGACGATGCGGGGCAGCCACCTGCGCCGCATGAAAGAGCTCGTGCCCTACGGCTGGGTCGTCGATCCCGCCCCCGTCCCCCCGCACGCCGCCCTGCCCCGGCTCGACCTCGCCTCCTGGGCGGAAGTGGGCGAGCTCAGCCAGTCACAACGTCGCCTCGTCCTCAAACTCAGCGGCTTCAGCGAACTCGCCTGGGGAGCGAAGAGCGTGCTTGTTGGTCACGACAGCTCCGGCAAAGAATGGCAGGAAGCGGTGGCGCAGGCTTGTGCGGACTTCGAGGAACAACCCTGGCTCATGCAGGAATTCGCCGAAGCCCGCCTCGTCGAGCACCCCTATTATGATCACGAGGGCCAACTCCGCACCATGAACGGTCGGGTTCGCCTCTGCCCCTACTATTTCCTCGATGCCACCCAACAAGTCAATCTCGGCGGCTGCCTCGCCACCATCGTCCCCGCCGACAAAAAGAAAATCCACGGCATGAAAGACGGCATCCTCGTGCCGTGTTGTTGAGTCACTAGACTTACAACTGCCACTCGATGAGGCGGGCGAGCCAGCGTTGGGGGGCGGGGGCGAGCTGGTGGGGGAGGTTTTCGAGGGTGATTTCCCGGCAGCGGGGGAGGTCGGCGCGCAGGATGCGGATTTGCTCACGGGCGAAGCGGGGGGAGATGACGTGGAGGTTGTTTTCGTCGTTGAGATAAAAGGAACGGGGGTCGATGTTCGCGGAGCCGATGAGGCTCAGGTGCTCGTCGGCGACGAGGATTTTGGCGTGCATCATCGTGCCTTCGTATTGGTGGAGGCGGATGCCGGCGCTGAGCAGCTCGCGCCAGTGGTTTTGGGAGGCGTGGCGGGAGGGTTTGGAATCGATGAGCGGGCCGGGGACGATGAGGTCGATTTCCACCCCTCGCCGGGCGGCGCGGAGGAGGGCGGCGCGGATCTCGGGACCGGGGATGAAGTAGGCTTGTTGCAGGAAAAGGCGCTGGCGGGCGGCGTTGATGGCGGCGAGGTAGGAGTTGGCGAGGTTGGCCTGGGGGAAGTCGTGGCCGGCCAGGGCGTTCTGGACGAGGTCGCGACCGACCGGGCGTAGGGGCGGGTAGTAGGCCGGGCCGCTGAGTTCTACGTCGGTGAGTTCCTGCCAATTGAGGGCGAAGGCGCGCTGCATGCCAGCCACGGCGGGGCCGCGCAAGCGGAAGTGGGTGTCGCGCCAGTGGAAGTGGTTTTGGGCGTTTCCCGACCAGGCGTGGGCGAAGCCGGAGCCGCCGGTGAAGGCGGTGTGACCGTCGGTGATGAGGATTTTCCGGTGGGTGCGACGGTTTGAGTGGTGGGGGCGCAGGATGTTGATGGGACGGTAAAAATGGACGTCCGCTCCGGCCTTTTTGAGGAGGGCGAGGTTGTGATC
>JBNNED010000394.1:0-2568 GCA_050285825.1 Verrucomicrobiales bacterium
ATTTTCACTTCCTCACGAAGCACCCGAACTACCGTGAGCGCTACGGCAATTTACAATGGGAGGAGCTGCCGGAGGTCTTGCCAATTTTACCGGAATACGGAGCCCTGGAGCTGAAGACGCACCCCGAGCTGGGTCGGGAAATGGACCGCGATTTTTGTGCCGACCAAGCGTTTTTCCGCCATCGCCCGCTCTACCCCGGCGTCATCGAAACCCTGCAGCGACTGGATCGGGCGGGCTACCGGCAGTTGACGATGTCGGCGACCTTTGACGTGGCCGCCAAAACGGCGTATCTGCAAGATATTCTCGCCCCCGTCACCGACTTCCTGACCATTGAATGCGTCCAGCACGGGGAGTTCATGCACGACACCGCAAAGATCGACCGGCTGCGTGAGTGTTACCAAAAATACGGGCTCGATCCCGCCGAAACGATCCTCGTGGACGACCGCATTTACAACCAGCACGCCGCCATCGATTCCGGCGCTCATCCCGTGCGACTGCGCTGTGAGTTCACCACCGATCTCCCCGCCGAACTGAGCTGGATCCCCGAGTTTCCGAACGTGCAGGCCGTTGCCGACTGGCTCATGGGAGCCAACGAAACTTCCTAGAATTCAGCGGATCGCTACTCCTTGCCCAGAAGACTGCGGGTTTCCTGCATCGTCATCTTGCGGTATTCGTCCTTGCTGTAGATCGTGGGGTTCCAACCCCACACGCGTTCGCGATGCTCGACCACGGCCACGCCGGAGCGCTCGACCTCATCCCGGCTGCGCTCGCGGGCGTTCCCCGTCTGATAAGTTCCCGCCGCGTAGTTCTTCCCGGCCATCCACGCCTCTTGCCCCGAGCCGTGCGCTTGCTGGCCGCCGAAGCGCGAGTTCGTGCCGGACTCCCGGGCACCCATTTTTCCATCGTAAGAACCGGCCGCGTAGTTCTTCGAGCCGTTCCATTCCTTCTGGTAATAATCTTTTTTGAGATACTCGGGCGTTTTGACCCGGCCCCGGTAGCCCGCCGAGCCGGCATTGTCGTACATGCTGCGCTTTCCGCCGGTGATCGAGCCGTCTTTGCCCATCTGGACGTCCTTCATCCAGTTGTATTTGTCGGAACTATTGAGGTCGACGGTGCGCGCGCCTTCGGGGATGAGTTCCTCCATTTCCTTGTCGCCACCGGCACAGGAAACAAGAAAAGCCGTCGCAAAAACAAGCAGCCCACGCAGGAGATTCCACAGATTCATAGCGCGCAGCCTAGCAAATTGCGGAGCCGAGACAAGCCGTCATTTCCGCCGCCCTCTTGACAAGTCAATGCCCGCCGCCGGAGGCCCGACTGTAGAACTCGCCTTCGACGAGATCGCCCGCTTTTTTGAGCAATTTCCCGCAGGCGGGGTCGAGTTCGTGGATGATGAGCTTTTTGCCGAGTTTCCGGTATTTTTCGCTCAAGCTGTGGATGGCTTCGATGGCCGACTGATCACAGACTTTGGAGTTGGCGAAAGACAAGTGGACTTCGTCCGGGTCTTCCGCCGGGGTGAAGAGCGTTTTAAACTCGGCAATCGTGCCAAAAAAGAGCATGCCTTCCAAGCTGTAGTCCTTGCGTGTGTCCCCCGTGCGGGTCGTTTTGAGCGAGATTTCCTTTGAGCGGTTCCAGGCGTGGAAAATGCCGGAAAGCAAGACCCCGACGGCTACGGCGATGGCCAGATCGTGCAGGACGGTGACCGCCGAGACGGCGAAAATGACGAAAATATCGGTGCCGGGGACTTTGCCGAGCAAACGCAGACTCGACCACTCGAAGGTCGCGATGACGACCATGAACATCACGCCCACCAGCGAGGCCACCGGGATGATGCCGATGAAGCCCGGGGCGAAAAGAATGAAGGCGAGTAGAAAGAGCGCCGCCGAAATGCCCGAAACACGGCTCCGACCGCCGGAGTTGATGTTGATCATGCTTTGCCCGATCATGGCGCAGCCGCCCATGCCGCCGAAGAACCCGGTGACCACATTGGCCGCTCCCTGTGCCAGGCATTCCCTGGAGGCGCCGCCCTTGGTGTTGGTCAGGTCCGCGACCAGGTTGAGCGTCAGCAGCGATTCGATCAGGCCGACGGCGGCCATCACCACCGCGTAGGGCAGGATGATCCTGAAGGTATCCCAGGTCAGCGGCACCATCGGAATGTGGAATTCCGGAAGGCCGCCGGCGATGGAGGCAAGATCGCCCACCGAGCGGGTGTCGAGGTCGAGGCCGATCACGAGGGCGGACACCGCCAGAATGCCGGCAAGCGGCGCTGGAAATGCCCGGGTGACTTTCGGCAGAAGCCAGATCACGGCCATGGTCAGGGCCACCAGGCCAAGCATCAGATAAAGGTCCGTCCCGCCCATCCAGGTGAGACCGCCTGAGCCGTCCGGCACCTTGAACTGGCCGAGCTGGGCCAGGAAAATGACGATGGCCAGTCCGTTGACGAAGCCGAGCATTACCGGATGGGGCACCATGCGGATGAACTTGCCCCATCTCAGCAGCCCGACACCGATCTGGATGAGGCCCATCAGCACGACGGTCGCGAACAGATATTCCACGCCGTGCTGGGCGACG